>CAZFHE010000380.1:0-6109 GCA_964518615.1 uncultured Dechloromonas sp.
CAGCACCCGCGGCAGCACCGCGCGGCGAACGCCAAACTCGCGCTGGCAAAAATTGATGGCCTCGTAACTGGTGGCCGAGCCCTGCACCGACAAATGCAGGCGCTGCTGCGGATGGCGCTTGCTGGCATAGTCGAGGAGGCCGGCATCGGCCAGGATGATGGCATCCACGCCCTGATCGACAGCCGAGTCGATGGCGCGACGCCAATCATCAACGCGCCCGGCCTGGGCGAAGGTATTGATGGCCAGCAAGACTTCGCGGCCCTTGCCGTGGGCGTAGCGTATGCCCACGGCCATGCTTTTGGCATCGAAATTGAGGCCCGCGAAATTGCGGGCATTGGTATCGTTCTTGTAGCCGAGATAAACAGCATCGGCGCCGTTATCCACGGCAGTCTTCAAAGCCGGCAGACTGCCGGCAGGGCAGATGAGATCGGGCAACTGACTCATGGGGATGTCCAGAAAATCGGACGGGTCAGTATACCAGCCCTTGCGGGGGGCATTGAATATCGCTGACGCACCTTAGGGCGATTGCACTTAAATGTCATGGCTCGATTTCGAGGGTGTAATGCTTGAATTTTGTGCAATTTGTGGCTTCTGCACATGGAAAATGACTGGCAAGCCTATCGCCAATCCCGACCAATGTGCATCGGTCGTTGCTTTGGCGCTGGCTTTTGCTGCCATTTTGCGTAAATTTTGTGTAGCTTGGTCTCATTAGACAAATATGGCGTTTAGGTGCAATCGTCCTGTGACGCATTCCAGACTATCGCGCTTCATGCTTCATTGATTGGACTACCCCCTTTGGGGTAAATGCGATTGCCCTGTATCTGGTCCGCCCTGGATGGGTGCCGCTGTGCCAAAGGAGTAAAATCTTCTTATTCCCCGGCGTGCGCCGGGTTTTCTCCCGCCATTTCGCTGGAATACACGCCATGCTCCCGAAACTTTCCGCTTTTCCCGGTATCGCCGGCCCGGTCGTGACCATCATCATGGACGGCTACGGCCTGCCCAAATCGGATGTCGGCAGCGCCATTGCCGCCGCCGTCAAGCCGACGCTCGACCGTCTCTTCGCCACCTGCCCGAATATCCGCCTGCGCGCCCACGGCAAGGCGGTGGGCATGCCCTCGGATGAGGACATGGGCAATTCCGAAGTTGGCCACAACGCCATCGGCGCGGGCCAGGTCTATGCCCAGGGCGCGGCCCTGGTGGCTGATGCCATTGCCAGCGGCGCCATCTGGCAGGGGGCCGCCTGGCGGGAAATCGTCGCCGGGGCCAGGTCCGGCGCGCTGCATTTCATCGGCCTCTTTTCCGATGGCAATGTGCATAGCCACATTGATCACCTGAAGGCGATGGTGATCCAGGCCAAGGCCGAGGGCCTGCCGGTGGTGCGCATCCATATCCTGCTCGATGGCCGCGATGTGCCGGAAACCAGCGCGCTTGATTACGTGATTCCCTTCGAGGCTTTTCTCAAAGAGGTGTCGGATGCGGGCTTCGATGCCCGCATCGCTTCCGGCGGCGGCCGTCAGGTCATCACCATGGACCGCTACGAGGCCAACTGGCCGATGGTCGAGCGAGGCTGGCGCACCCATGTGCTGGGCGAGGGGCCGCAATTCGCCAATGCCGCGGCGGCGGTCCGGGGCTTGCGCGAGCTTCACCCCGGCGCCATCGACCAGGATTTGCCGGAATTTGTCATCGCCGACGGCGGCCGGCCCATCGGCCTCATCGAGGATGGCGATGCGGTGGTCTTCTTCAATTTCCGCGGCGATCGCGCCATCGAGATCAGCCGCGCCTTCGAGGAGGCGGATTTCGCTCCCTTCGACCGGGTTCGCATGCCCAAAGTGACTTACGCCGGCATGCTGCAATATGACGGGGACTTGAAGCTGCCGGCCCGCTTTCTGGTCGATCCGCCGGCGATTCAGAACACCATGAGCGAGTGGCTCAGCCGCTCCGGCATCCGCCAGTTTGCCTGTTCCGAGACGCAGAAATTCGGCCACGTGACCTATTTCTGGAACGGCAACCGCTCCGGCCAGTTCGATGGCGAAACCTGGCAGGAAGTGCCGAGCGATGTCGTGCCCTTCGAGCAGCGCCCCTGGATGAAGGCCGCCGAAATTGCCGATGCGATGATCAAAGCCCTGCAATCCGGCCAGTACCGGGCGCTGCGCTGCAATTTCGCCAATGGCGACATGGTGGGCCATACCGGCAATTTCCGCGCCGCGACCATGGCCATCGAGGCCGTCGACCTCGCGCTGGCCCGGTTGCTGAAGGCGATCGACGCGGCGGGCGGGGTGGCGCTGATTACCGCCGACCACGGCAATGCCGACGAAATGTACGAACTGGACAAAAAAACCGGCGCGCCGGCGCGCAACCCGGATGGTTCATACAAGGCCAAGACGGCGCACACGCTGAACCCGGCGCCGCTGATTCTTCACGACAATGTCAGCGGCGGCCGCCTCGGGCCGAAGCCAATCGAGGGGGCCGGATTGTCGAATCTCGCGGCGACCATTGCCAACCTGCTCGGTTTCGAGAAGCACGCGTCCTGGGACGAGAGCCTGCTGGAAATCCGTTGAGCGAGCCTTGCCTGGCGTCGTCGTAGGGCGGATAAGGTGCGAAGCCCAAGCCGCAATAACGGTCGCTCTCGGAAAACCGGGGTTCATTTCGCGGGCTGGCTGAGCCATTGGCGGCGATAGTGTAGCGGGGCCATGCCGGTCCATTCGACGACGGCGCGGTAAAAGGCGGAGGGGTCGGCATAGCCGAGATTGGCGGCGAGTTGGGCGATCGGGTCGCGGCTCTTGACGAGGCGATCCAGCGCCAGGTCGCGGCGCAGCGCGTTCTTGACGATGCGAAAGCTGGATCCTTCTTCCGCCAGACGGCGGTGTATGGTGCGCGGCGACAGATAGAGCCGCCCGGCGATGTCATCGAGGCCGAGGGTGGCCGGCAGTGCGGCGCGCAGCAAATCGCGCACGCGCATGACCATTTCCCGGTCGCGCCGGTAGAGCATGGTGAGCTTGCCCGGCGCATCGTCGAGGAAGCGCGTCAGCGCGGCTTCGTCCCGGCGCACCGGCAGGTCGAGCAGATTGGCATTGAAGCTTGCGACCAGGGTGCCGTTGCCGCCGGGCACGGTCGGCGCGAAACGCGAATCCTCGGTGAAAATCAGCGCGTAGTCGGCGAAATGCGCGGGCTTGCGGTAGGGGAAAATGACGTTGTCCAACCCGATGCCGCGCCCGGCCAGCCAGCAGGCCAGGCCATGCAAGAGGCGCAGCAGCCATTCGAAGGCGAACACCCGGCCAGGGTCATTGCCCTCATCGGCCAGTTTGCGCGTCTCGGCGATGATGAGTTCGGCCTCGCCATGGGCGCGGCGCACGCGAACCGCCAGATCGGGCAGCACCACGCGCAGGAAACGGCCGGCGCGGGCCAGGGCCTCGGCCAGGGTGGGCGCGCCGAGGCAGGCGCGGCACAGAAATTCAAAGCTGCCAACGCGCATCGGCTGGGCGAACAGGGCGAAAGCCTCGTCGTCGTACTGGCGGCAGAGCCGGTTGTAGAGCAGCACGTAGCGGGCGATCGGCACGCGGCTCTCGGGGCTTGCGGGGTCGATATCCAGCTCGTCGAGCAGGGCCTTGGGGTTGCCGTAGCGGCGTCGCACGCCGGCCAGCATGCCGGTGACAAAGCCCATGGCGACCGTGGCTTGCGCTCGCGGGGCGATGGGAGGGCGGGGCGGCGGCATCGGCATCGGAATGGGGGTCGGCGACGGCGTTGAGCCACTGTAGCACCTTGGCGGAATTTGCACGATTGGCGTCTGGCATGGCAATGGCGGGGGGCGAAAAGCGACCTATTCTGAATATTTTTCCCACCGCCCCGATGAGGCCGTCGCCATGACTGATTTGTCCGTAGCCAAGAAGCTGTCCCCGTACAAGCCGAAGAACAAGGTGCGTTTCGTCACCGCCGCTTCCCTGTTCGACGGCCATGACGCGTCGATCAATATCATGCGTCGCATCTTGCAATCGACCGGCGCGGAAGTGATCCACCTCGGCCATAACCGCTCGGTGCAGGAAATCGTCAATGCCGCGCTGCAAGAGGACGTGCAGGGTATCGCCATCACCAGCTACCAGGGCGGCCACGTCGAGTTTTTCAAATACATGATCGACCTGCTCAAGGCCAATGGCGGCGAGCATATCAAGGTGTTCGGCGGCGGCGGCGGGGTCATCGTGCCCTCCGAGATCAAGGAATTGCACGGCTATGGCGTTGCCCGCATCTACGCGCCGGAAGACGGCGTGCAAATGGGCTTGCAGGGCATGATCAACGAGGTCGTCCAGCAATCCGATTACGATGTCGCCGATGAGGGCGCGCCCAGCGCCGAAGAGGCGCTGGCCGGCTTGAAGGCCGGCGACCGTCGCCTCCTGGCGCGCATCATCACGCTGCTGGAAAACGGCTCGGCGCCGCAACTGAAGGAGCCGCTGAAGAAGGCCGCCGCCGCGCTGAAGGTGCCAGTACTCGGCATCACCGGCACCGGCGGCGCAGGTAAGTCCTCACTCACCGACGAGTTGGTGCGCCGCTTCCGCCTGGATCAGAGCGACACGGTGAAAATCGGCATCGTCTCCATCGACCCGTCGCGCAAACGCACCGGCGGCGCGCTACTCGGCGACCGCATCCGGATGAATGCCATCGAGCATCCCAATATCTTCATGCGCTCCCTGGCCACCCGCGACACCGGCTCCGAGATTTCCGCGGCGCTGCCGGAGGTCATCGCCGCCTGCAAGCTCTCCGGCTTCGATCTGGTCATCGTCGAAACCTCCGGCATCGGCCAGGGCAATGCCGCCATCGTGCCCTTCGTCGATCGCTCGCTGTACGTGATGACGCCGGAGTTCGGCGCGGCCTCGCAACTGGAGAAGATCGACATGCTCGACTTCGCCGATTTCGTCGCCATCAACAAGTTCGACCGAAAAGGAGCCGAGGACGCCTTGCGCGATGTGAGCAAGCAGGTCCAGCGCAATCGCGAGCTGTTTTCCACGCCGGTCGAGGAAATGCCGGTATTCGGCACCCAGGCCGCCCGTTTCAACGACGATGGCGTCACGGCGCTATATCAGGCGCTGACGCCGGTTCTGACCGGGCTGGGGCTGAAACTGAAAGCGGGCCGTCTGCCGCGCGTCGAAGTCAGGCATTCCTCTGCCCAGCGCGCCATCGTGCCGGCCCAGCGGGTGCGTTATCTGGCCGAGATCGCCGATACCCTGCGCGGCTACCACGCGCATATCGACGAAGAGGTGACGATTGCCCGCGAGCGCCAGTCGCTGCGCATCGCCAAGGGCCTTTTCGCCGGCTGCGCCAAGAGCACCACTGATTTTGATGAACTGACCGCGTTCAAGGACAGCCAGCAGGAGCAAAAGGCGAAAAAGCTGCTCGACATGTGGCCGCAGACCATCGCGGCCTATGCCGGCGACGAATACGTGGTGAAAATTCGCGACAAGGAAATCCGCACCCAACTCACCAGCCTGTCGCTATCCGGCACCAAGATTCGCAAGGTAATCCTGCCCCGGTACACCGACGACGGCGAAATTCTGCGCTTCCTGATGAAGGAAAACGTCCCCGGTTCCTTCCCCTTCACCGCCGGGGTTTTCGCCTTCAAGCGCGAGGGCGAGGATCCGACCCGGATGTTCGCGGGCGAGGGCGATGCCTTCCGTACCAACCGCCGTTTCAAGAAAGTCTCCGAGGGCATGCCGGCGCACCGCCTCTCCACCGCCTTCGACTCGGTCACGCTATACGGCTGTGACCCCGACGAGCGCCCGGACATCTACGGCAAGATCGGCAATTCCGGCGTCTCGATCGCCACGCTCGACGACATGAAGGTGCTCTACGACGGCTTCGACCTCGTTTGCCCGACCACCTCGGTGTCCATGACCATCAATGGCCCGGCCCCCATCATCCTGGCCTGCTACTTCAATACCGCGATCGACCAGCAGATCGAGAAATTCAAGGCCGACAACGGCCGCGAGCCGACCGAGGACGAGGCCGAGAAAATCCACGAATGGGTGCTCAAGACCGTGCGCGGCACGGTGCAGGCCGACATCCTGAAAGAAGACCAGGGCCAGAACACCTGCATTTTCAGCACCGAATTCGCGCTGAAAAT
>CAZFHE010000381.1:0-1827 GCA_964518615.1 uncultured Dechloromonas sp.
TTGCAGATGCTCGAAGAGATCGGCGATGTCTCGCGCGTCGGCGAATACATCAAGCGCGCCAAGGACAAGAACGACTCCTTCAAGCTGATGGGCTTCGGTCACCGCGTCTACAAGAACTTCGATCCGCGCGCCAAGCTGATGCGCAAGGTCTGCGACGAGGTTCTCAGCGAACTGGGCCTGGAAAACGACCGCCTGTTCAAGCTGGCCAAGGAACTGGAAAGAATCGCGCTGGAAGACGATTACTTCGTCGAGAAGAAGCTCTACCCGAACGTCGATTTCTATTCCGGCATCGTTCAGAAGGCCATTGGCATCCCGACCGAAATGTTCACCTGTATCTTCGCGCTGGCCCGCACGGTCGGCTGGATGACGCAGTGGGAGGAAATGATCTCCGATCCGGAATACAAGATCGGCCGTCCGCGCCAACTGTATGTCGGCGCCGCCAGACGCAACGTCGTACCACTTGCGCAACGCGGCTAATGAGAGAAATCAGGGCGGCCGGCTGGTCGCCCTTTTTTCCAGCGGGGCCGCGCTCATGCATTGCTTGAAAAAGACAATACCCTGAAGGGGACGCCAATGACTATGATGAAACAATTGTTCGACAGCACCCTGTTCTTCGGCGGCAATGCGCCGTTCGTCGAGGAGCTCTACGAGCAGTATCTCGACGATCCGACCGCCATAACGCCCGAATGGCGTGACTATTTCGATCGCCTGGCCCAGACGCCGGGCTTTGTCGCACGTGACGTGGCGCATGCGCCGGTCATTGCAGCCTTTGCCGAGCTGGCCAAGGACGGCGGTTTCCGTCCGGCGGCTCCCGCCTCGACCCGCGTCGAGCACAAGAAGCAGTCGGCGGTCGGCCAACTGGTCACCGCCTACCGCTCGCTCGGCACGCGCTGGGCCGATCTCGATCCCTTGAAGCGCCTGCCGCGACCGAAGCTCGACGAGCTGGAGCCGTCCTTCTACGGCTTTACCGACGCCGACATGAATCAGACCTTCAGCGTTGGCTCCTTGAAGGGGCTGCCGCCGGAAGCCCGGCTCAGCGACATCCTCGAGACCTTGAAGCAGACCTACTGCGGCACCATCGGCGTCGAGTACATGTACATGACGGACTACAACGAGAAGCGCTGGTTGCAAGAGCGCCTCGAAAGCATCCGTTCCCGCCCGTCCTTCAATCCCGAACAGAAAAAGCGCATTCTCGAGCGCCTGACCGCCGCCGAGACCCTGGAGCGCTATCTGCACACCAAGTACGTCGGCCAGAAGCGCTTCTCGCTGGAAGGCGGCGAGTCGCTGATCGTGGCCATGGACGAGGCGATTCGCCGTGGCGGCTCGCTCGGCATCGAGGAAGTGGTGATCGGCATGGCCCACCGGGGCCGCCTGAATGTGCTGGTCAACACCCTGGGCAA
Organism: uncultured Dechloromonas sp.; assembly: GCA_964518615.1. Taxonomy (GTDB): domain Bacteria; phylum Pseudomonadota; class Gammaproteobacteria; order Burkholderiales; family Rhodocyclaceae; genus Azonexus. The sequence continues at coordinate 1,401 of CAZFHE010000381.1, forward strand.
GTCGCCCTCGATGTTGTTCGCCGAATTCGAAGGCAAGAAGAAGAGCGATCTGTCGGCTGGCGACGTCAAGTACCACATGGGTTTTGCGTCCGACGTCAATACCCCGGGCGGCGTCTGCCACCTGGCGCTGGCCTTCAACCCCTCGCACCTCGAAATCGTCAATCCGGTGGTCGAAGGCTCCGTCTATGCTCGCCAGGTTCGCGCGGGCGAAGGCAGCAAGGGCAAGATCATGCCCATCCTGATCCATGGCGATGCCGCCGTGGCCGGTCAGGGCGTGAATCAGGAAATGCTCAACTTTGCCCAGACCCGCGGCTACGGCGTCGGCGGCACCTTGCATATCGTGGTCAACAACCAGGTGGGCTTCACTACCAGCGACCCGCGCGACTATCGTTCCGGCCATTACTGCACCGACATTTTCAAGATGGTC
>CAZFHE010000382.1:0-5185 GCA_964518615.1 uncultured Dechloromonas sp.
CGAAATCGTGGATCGACAGCGGCGGCAGGCCGAAGGCTGGCAATTCCTGCGGAATGCCGTTGAAACGACTGCCAATGGTCTCGACCGGCAGATCGAGGAGAAATGCAGCCAGGGGGCCGACCAGCAGCACCGCCCGCGGCCCCGGCGCCCGCTGTAACACTTTCATTTTCTGCGCCAGCCGGTTGTAGAACAGCAGGAAGAAGAAACAGGCCAGCGCCAGGAAGAGCGTCGGCGGGTCCAGCGTATGGGCATGGGCGGCCAGGGCCTTGATGCGGGCGAAGAACTCAGCCGGCAGGTTGTCGATGGCAAGGCCGAAGAAATCCTTGATCTGGGCGAGAAAGATGACGACCGCGATGCCGTTGGTGAATCCGATGACGACAGCCACCGGGATGAAGCGAATCAACTGCCCCAGGCGCGCCAGGCCCATGACCAGCAGCATGGCGCCGGCCAGCAGGGTGGCGCCGAGCAGGTTGGCGGCGCCGTGGACGGCAACGATGCCGTAGATGATGGGAATGAAGGCGCCGGTCGGGCCGCCGATCTGCACCCGCGAGCCGCCCAGGGCGGCGATGATGAAACCGGCCACGATGGCGGTCCAGATGCCGGCCGTCGGCGACAGGCCGGAGGCGATGGCAAAGGCCATGGCCAGCGGCAGGGCGAGCACGCCGACGGTGACGCCGGCGGCCAGATCCTTGCCGAACTGCGCCCTGTCGTAGGCGGCCAGGCAATCCAACAGCTTGGGGCGAAAGGCGATCTTCATGGCGAGGGGCGGAGGAGCGACGGGGAAGATCGTTGGGTTGTATGAAAAAAACAATAGTTCGTCAATGTTGGCTGCATGCCACGCGCCTACCGGCGGGCGCGGGCTTTCCGGCGTGGTGAATGCCTGCCGCCAAGAGCGGCGACGGATCAGTCGCCCTCCTTCGGCGATTCGTCCGGCTCTCGCGCGTCAGCCGGAGCGCGGCATTCCCGCCGGAGGCGGTAGGCGGCCCAGAGCGTCACGGCGAGACCGCCCGCCGTAGAGGCCGTTGCTTCGGCCAGCGAACCGGGAAAGCCGGCCATGATCGCCCCCTTGCCAACGACGAACCAGCTCGCGCCAATCAGGAGGCAGAAGAGGCCGAAGAGGCCGGACAGCGCGTAGCGCGCGATGCGTCCTGTGAGGCTAAGGCGAGGGGGGCGAAATGGCGAAGGGGGCATGGCGTCTCAGGCGTGGGCGGGAAGGCGGATTTGTTCCGGGCGTTTCGTGGCGCCGCGCCGCCGGAAGGGGAAAAACCGGCGTTTCCGGCGAGGATTTATGCACAGCGCGGATGCCTTGGTCAAGCGTGGCGGCGGAAAGGGGCAAAACACCCGAGCAAATCCAATGAAAAGCGATTATTTTCAATAAAATCAATATCTTACGGGCGCGCCCAAGATTCGGGCAGAGGAAGAAAAAGCCTTGCCGCCCCGACACTTAGCGCGCAGCCCCAGTCTTGATCCACAGACTTATCCACAGATTTTGTGGGTAACTCAAAAAGCCCTAAGCCGGGTGTGGGATTGAGGCTTGAACTTAAAGCTTTACTTGAAGTCCTCAGCCCCCGATGCTGCGCTGCAACAGCCGGCGGCGGGGATTTCCCTGCCGCCGGCTCGACCTTGTTGACTTCACCCGCATGCTGCTCACGGCAAAGGCTTGAGGTTCTGGTCGGCAAGCCCGGCCAGCAGCATTCGCCCATCGAAGCCGACGCGGAATAGGCCAAATTTCGCGTCGGCATATTTGTCGCCCGTACCCTCCTTGAAGAAGAAGGCGTCCGAGCCGACAAACCAGCGGTTCGATTTCACGCGCAATTTCAAAACAAGCTGATCCGCCCCTGGTTGTGTGTGATCGGAAACCACGCTCCGCAATATCGCCACCGATTGCTCGTCCACATCGGCAAGCGCAAACACGGTGCCGCGCACATCGTAGGGCGCGGGGAGCTGACTCGTGTCAAAAGCCAGTGCCATATAGTCGCCTTGCACCAGGGAGCGCGGATCGACCGGACGCAGCGCCAGGTAGATCACGCGGCCATCGCGCAATATCCGCTCCGCGCTGTACGCAGACATACTGGCCACGCCCAGGGTTGCCAGCAAGCCCAACAGGATGAACGCAACTGCCGTGCCGGCAAAGCGGGGCGCGATGAGCGGCTCGCCGCCGCGCGAACGGGTGAGAAAAGCCGCCAGACCCAATGCCGCGCCAAGCCCCATGAGCACATAGCCTTTTTGCGCCAGCGGCCAGGCAAGATCGTAGTAGAAGGCGCTGATGATCCACGCCACCGCCAACGCCGCCGCAACGGCAAGGCTGCGCGATTGCGTCACGATGGCCACGGCGAATACGATCATCGCCGCGCCCAGCGCCGGCGCGCGCAAGGTCAGCGCCACGGCGCAAATGGCAACGGCAAAGCCAAGCGGCGCGCGCAGATCGGGCCGGCGCCAGAACAGAAAGGCCGCTCCGGCGATACCGAGCAAGCTTGAAACGATCAATGCCGGATCGTTCAACGGCATTGCCGTCAACACACTGGCAGGCCCACCCATCACGCCCGCACCGAGAAAAGGCCGACCGGCAAGCAGCATCAACACCAGCAAACCGGCCACGCTCCAGCCGGTAAAAAACGGGCGCATGTTCACCAAGGCATCTTTGCGTGCGGCGATCAAGACCAACGCCGCCGCGCCTGCCGCGACAATCAGCGTCATCGAAACAATCACCATCGAACCGGAATAGTGTAAGCGTCCATCCGCCATGACGGATGCAAAAAGCATCCACGGCGCGGTGAAGCCGCACACGGAACGCGCCCAACGCGCGGGGATAAAAATCGCGGCGAACGAAACCACGGCCGCCAGAACGAAACCCAGATCCGCAAATCGGAAAATACTGGCCGCGCCCCATCCAATCAGGAAAACGCCGACAACGGCCGAGATAAAGCCGAATATCTGGCGAAAGCCCAGCATCGCGCCGCCGCGCAGCAACAGGATAGCGCCGCCAAGCACCAAAATGCCGGTAACGAGCACAGCGGATTTTTCGCCCGCGAAATTGTCGAACAAGAGTCCAAAAAACAGCACGAACGGCACGGCGGCAAGCAATGCGCCAAGCCCGGAGAGGGCAACCAGCGGCCAGGAAACCCCTTGTCTGTCCACCTGCTTGTCCGCCGATTCACGCGCTGGCGACAAACGCGCGTGAATCACACGCAATAGCGCCACGCTGCCGCCGACAATCGCCGCGCAAACCAGCCCGACAAGAAAGATGGTCAGCATTTCGGACCGGGACCAACGGATTGACCTGAAGATTTGCCCGATCAGCAACACATCGATCCCGGCAAACATGATGGTCAGCACGCCCAATTCGAAGGGTCGCAGCACCAAAAGCCCGCCCGCCGCCGCCAGCAGAAGCAACAAGGCGACAAAAAACACGTCGCCGCCGCGGTCCATTCCATAAAGCCCTGTCATCGTGACAAACACAACCGCGCCAAGACTCGCCAGCCGAAACGCCCAGTTCGCCTGTCCGGTCATCGCGCGTAGCGGCGCGAGTGGCGCGAAGGTAAGCGCAAGCCCAATCACCATCATCCAGGCTGGCCAGACAGTGGCAATGACGCCTCGGTCGCTGCCATGCGTCTGCCCATGCCACAAACCGATGGCGACGGAGGCGACGACGACCCAGAGGGTCCACACCGCTTCGTGCCTTGCCGCAAGCGCGAAGGGCAGGGATAGCAGCGTCCAGTAAGCAAAAAGCTGCCAGGCATCGGCGCCGCTCGGATAGATTTGCCCGATCAAGGCCAGCAGGCCGCCCGTTGCAGCCGTGGCGACCAACAATGCGGGGATGCGCACGCGCGGAATCAGCACGGCGCTGATGGCAGCAAGCAGCAGCAAACCACTCACCATACCAAGGCGAGTCAGCCGATGAAAGTCGGACCAATTGGCGGCGATCCAGCAAATAACGCCGAAAGCAAACAGCCCTGCCGCGCTAATGGTAGTGAGAACACGCAGGACGCGCGCGGAAATGGCGTGCTGCGCTCCGCTATCAAGCATGCTCAGACCTTGATTTCGTTTTCAGTTGCGTGAGATATCTACGGCCCTGTTATTTCACCCGCATGCCCGGCTCGGCCCCGGCATCGGGGGACAGCAGGAAAATGCCGGGATTTTTGCCGTCGGCGTCCGAAGCAGCGAGGACCATGCCTTCCGACAGGCCGAATTTCATTTTGCGCGGCGCAAGATTGGCGACCATGACCGTCAGCCGGCCCACCAGCGCAGCCGGATCGTAGGCGGCCTTGATGCCGGCAAAGACGTTGCGCGTTCCATCCGCGCCCAGATCCAGGGTCAGCCGGATCAGCTTGTCCGCGCCTTCGACGGATTCCGCCTGGGCGATGCGGGCGATGCGCAGATCGACCTTCATGAAATCGTCGATGCTGCACAGCGGCCCGGCCGGGCTTTGGGCCGCGATTTCGCGTTGCTGATGTTCGGCGTGGCGTTGCGGCGAGTGGGATGCCGGGGCTGCCGGGGCCAGCGATTCCTTGTTGGCGGCGACCAGTTTTTCGATCAGCTTGGGGTCGACCCGGGTCATCAGGTGTTCGTAGGCATGGATGCGATGGCCGCCGGCCAAGAGGCGCTGGGCGTCGGCCCAGTTCAGCGGGGCGATGTCGAGGAAGGCTTCGACCCTGGCCGCGAGCGCCGGCAGGATGGGCTTCAACAGCACGGTCAAGAGGCGGAAGAGATTGAGCGCATTGCTGCACGCGGCGTGCAATTCGCCCTCCTTGCCTTCCTGTTTCGCGAGTTCCCAGGGTTTGACGCTATCGACGTACTGATTGGCGGCGTCGGTCAGGGCCATGATTTCGCGCATGGCCTTGGCGAATTCGCGGGCTTCGTACAGTTCGCCGATGCGCCCGGCGGCTTCCTGGATCGCCCGGATGGCCGGCAGATCGGCGGCTGCGGGGGCCAGTTGGCCGTTGAAGCGCTTACTGATGAAACCGGCGGCGCGGCTCGCGATATTCACATACTTGCCAACCAGATCCGAATTGACGCGGGCGACGAAGTCCTCGAGGTTGAGGTCGATGTCCTCCATGCTCGCCGACAGCTTGGCGGCATAGTAATAGCGCAGCCATTCCGGATTGAGGCCGCTTTGCAGATAGCTTTCGGCGGTGATGAAAGTGCCGCGCGATTTCGACATCTTGGCGCCATCCACGGTCAAAAA
>CAZFHE010000383.1:0-17165 GCA_964518615.1 uncultured Dechloromonas sp.
CCGCTGCGCCCCTGGCTTCGCGGCCTCTTGGTCGCGCTGCCGATCGCGCGCCTCGCGCGCATTCTGCGCCCGCGCACGGCGCGCGTGCGCCGCTATGACCTCATCGTGATCCTGTGCTGGCACGTCTTCTGCGATGTCGTCCGCTCGAATTTCGCGGTTGGCCGCATCATCCTGGGCACCGTCCGTCAGCAGCCGAAAGTCGGCTTCCTGGATATTCCCCTCGAAATGCGCGACCCGCATGGCCTCGCGGCCTTGTCCATCATCATCACGGCGACGCCCGGCACCGTGTTCGCCAGCCATGACCCGGAGAGCAACATCCTGACCCTGCACGTCCTCGATCTTCAGGACGAGGCCACCTGGCTGCACACCATCAAGCATCGCTACGAACGCCCCCTGATGGAAATTTTCGAATGAATGCGACCCCTTTCCTCAGCTGGGCCGTGCATTTCGCCCTCGCCTGTTTCGCCACCGGCATGCTGTGCGCGGCTATCCGCCTCTTGCGCGGCCCCTCGGCGCAAGACCGCATCCTCGCCCTCGACACCCTGTACATCAACGGCATGCTCTCCATCCTGATGCTCGGCATCGGGATCGGCTCGGCAATTTATTTCGACATCGCGCTCCTGATCGCGCTATTCGGTTTCGCGGGCTCGACGGCGATGGCCAAATTCCTGCTGCGCGGCGAGGTGATCGAGCCATGAATATCGTCCCCATGTCGCCCTGGCTGGCCCTGCCCGCCGCCATTCTGCTGATCGCCGGCGGCCTCTTGGCGCTGATCGGCTCGCTTGGCCTGTTGCGCCTGAATTCCTTCTACGCCCGCATCCACGCCCCGACCATGGGCAACACGCTGGGCGCGGGCTGCGTCCTGATCGCCTCGAGGCTGACCTCGTCGGCCGCCGCCGGCCGGCCGGTCATCCATGAGTTACTGATCACCGTCTTTCTGCTCATCACCTCGCCGGTCACCACCATGCTGTTGATGCGGGCCGCGCTGTTCCGCGGCCAAACCGGCCGGGACAGCCAGGGAGACAATTCATGATCCAAGGCATTTTCGCCGCCACCGATCTATCGGACGCCTCCCGGCACGCCCTCAACCGGGCCGGCCAGCTGGCCAAGGAACTCGCTTGCCCGCTCCATCTCGCGCATGCCATCACGCCTAGCCTGTTCGACGACATCCAGTGTCTGCTCGCGCCGGATGCCCCGCCGCTCTCGCTGACCCTCGGCGGCCACGCCAAGCGGCAATTGCAGGATATCGCCGCGGGACTGACTCGCGCGGGCGATGACGCCATCGACTGCCGCGTCGTATTCGGCCAGCCCGTCGATGCCCTGCTCGAACAGGCCGAGGCCAGCGCCGCCGATCTCATCGTCGTCGGTTCGCACGGCGAGGGTTTTCTGCGCCAACTGAGCATCGGTTCGACCGCGCTCCGCCTGTTGCGCAAAATGCGCCGGCCAACCCTGGTGGTCAAAAATCCGGTCACCGGACCCTATCGGCGCGCCCTGGTAGCCATGGACTTCTCGCCGGCCGCCCTGACCGCCCTGCGCGGACTCCGGCAAATGGCGCCGCACGCTGAACTCGCGCTGCTGCACGCCATCGAAATCCCCTTTGAGCGCCAGATGCGCTACGCGGGCGTCACGGACGACGTGATCCAGCAATACCGCGCCCAGGCCCGGATGAAGGCCATGCAGCAACTGCGCCAACTGGCCGATGATGAAAAGCTGCCGGAAGCGACCCAGCTCCTCGCCCTATGCGGCAACCCCGCCGAGCTGATCCTGGAACAGGTCGAAGCTCAGGATTGCGATTTGATCGCCGCGGGAAAACGCGGCAGGCACATCGTCGAAGAATTGTTGCTCGGCGGCACGACCAAGCACCTCTTGATCGAAGCCGGGGCCGACATTCTGATCGCCTGCGACTCAGCGACAGAACCCGCCGTTACAGCAGCGAATCGCGGCTGATGTTGCCGCGCTTGATAATCTTGCGCAGACGATCCAGGCCTTCCATCTGAATTTGCCGCACCCGCTCGCGGGTCAGGCCCAGGTTGCTGGCGATCCGGTCCAGCGTCGCCACATCGGCCCCGTTGAGGCCGTAGCGGCGCTCGATCACCGAGCGCTGACGCTCGGTCAGCTCGCCCAGCCAGCGATTGAGCAGGCCGCCGATCTCGCTCGATTGCAGCAGACTTTCCGGGTCATGGCCGTTGTCGTCGGTAATCAATTCCGCCATGGTGTGATTGGGATCAATTTCCAGCGGCGCGTCGAGCGAGGCGATATGTTCGTTGAGCGACAAGATGCGGCGAATATCCTCGACCGGGCGGTCGAGCAAGAGCGCCACGCGCTGAGCCGTCGCGTCGCGCCGCCCGGCCGACTCCAGGTGACGCATGGCGCGCAGCACGAGATTGATTTCCTTGACCACATGCACCGGCAGGCGGATGGTCCGCGACTGGTTCATGATGCCGCGCTCGATGCTCTGCCGGATCCACCAGGTGGCATAGGGCGAAAAACGAAAACCGCGCTCCGGATCGAATTTTTCCAGCGCATGAATCAGGCCGAGATTGCCTTCCTCGATCAGGTCGAGCAGCGGAATGCCCCGATTCAGATAGTGCTTGGCGATATTCACGACGAGCCGCAGATTGTGCTCGATCATCTTCTGGCGCGCCGCGAATTCGCCCGCCCGCGCCAAGCGGGCGGTCGCCACTTCCTCTTCCGGCGTCAGCAAGGGCTTGGCGCCGATTTCGTTCAAATAGAGTTGGGTGACGTCTTCGAGCAATTCCAGTTCGGGCGTTACCGCCTCGGCGTCATCCTCGGGCAGCAGGGCGGGATCCGGCGGCTCCGCGAAATCTTCGTCGTCGACGCGGGTGCCCGGATCGCTCATTTTTTCGGCAAATATTGCGCGGGATCCACCGGCTTGCCTTGCTTGCGAATCTCGAAGTGCAATTTCACCCTGTCGGCATCGGTATCGCCCATTTCCGCAATCCTCTCCCCCCGGGCAACCTGCTGGCCCTGCTTGACGAGAATCTTGCGATTGTGGGCATAGGCCGAAATGTAGGTGGCGTTGTGCTTGATGATGATCAACTGGCCGTAGCCGCGCAGGGCGGAGCCGACATGCACGACCTTGCCCTCGCCGGCGGCCAGCACCGGATCGCCGGCCTTGCCGGCGAAGTCGAGACCCTTGTTGCCGCCCTCATTGAAGGACGCAATAAGCTTGCCGGTCGAGGGCCAGATCCACGACACGGCATCCGGCCCGGTCGCTGCGGGCGGCGGCGCGGCCGTGGCTGGCTCCGTTTTCGGCTCGGCCGCTGGCTGGGGCGTGGCGGTAGAAGCGCTCAGGCGGGCATGAGCCTCATCCGAATAGGGTTCCTTGCCGACCCGCGGTTCGCGCTTCAGGCCGCCTTCCGGAGCCGCCTTCGCGGGCGCGTCAAGGGAGCGCGCCTCGACGCCGCCGCCGACGCCTATCGGCGTCGCCACCACGCCGCCTTCACTGTCGGCGACGGGCGGAATCACCCGCAGAATCTGGCCTTCGTTGATCGCCGCCGGATCGGTGATGTTGTTCCACGCGGCGATGTCACGATAATCCCGGCCATGTTCCGTCGCGATGCGGTACAGGGTGTCGCCCCGCTTCACGGTGTAATAGCCGGGACCGCTTGGCTGGGCCTTGGCCTGGACGGTTGAGCCGCGATCCACGGCCGGCGCCGGCGGCTGGCTGAAACAGCCAGCCAGCGCGATGGAAAGGACAGACAAGGCAAAAATTCGAGTCATTGCGTTCCTGCGAGAAGCGGGACAAACCGGACGGCATCCAGCCGCTTTTCGACCCATCCCTGAGGCGTGCGTTCAATCAAATCAAGGTACTGTTCCGTCGTTCCGACCGGCATGACCAGCCGCCCCCCGGGGGCCAGTTGCTGGAGCAGCGCCGGCGGTACCTTTGATCCCGCCGCTGCGACGATTATGCTAGCGAAGGGGGCCGCTTCCGGCAATCCCATTTGGCCATCGGCATGCTTTAAGCGAACGTTGAATTGCTGCAACAAACGCATGTTGGCCTTGGCCTTTTCCAGGAGCGGAAGGATGCGTTCGACGGCATAGACTTCGTTAGTCAGTTGTCCCAGCACGGCCGCCTGGTAGCCGCAACCGGCCCCGACTTCCAGCGTCTTGCCAAGCGATGGACGCCCTTCGAGCAGCAATTCGATCATCCGGGCGACGATATAGGGCTGCGAAATGGTCTGCCCCATGCCCAGGGGCAGCGCATTGTCCTCGTAGGCGCGCGATGCCAGCGCCTCCTCGACGAACAGATGGCGCGGCACGGCGTTCATCGCCGCCAGCACGGCTTCGTTGCGTATGCCTTTTTCGCGCAGGCGCTCGATCATCCGCGTGCGCGTGCGCTGCGAGGTCATGCCGATGCCGTGCAACACCACGCGATCACTTCATCCAGTCACGCACGACGCCCAGTTGCGCCGTATGCGTCAAATCAATTTGCAGCGGCGTCACCGACACGCATCCGCGCTCGACAGCGTTGAAATCGGTGCCCGGCCCGGCATCGGCGGCGGCTCCGGCCGCGCCGATCCAGTACACCGTATCGTTGCGCGGCGAGGTCATCCGCACCACCGGCTCGGCCTTGTGCCGTCGCCCCAGGCGCGTCACCTCCATGCCCTGCAAATCGGCATGGGGAATATCCGGCACATTGACATTGAGCAGCACCGGCTGGCGAATCGGGTTGCGAATAAAGCGCTCGACCAGTTCGCGCGCCACCTGACCCGCCGTCGCATAATGACGCCCTTCGAAACTGGTCAGCGAAATGGCGATGGAGGGCAGGCCGAGCAAATAGCCTTCGGTCGCCGCCGCGACGGTTCCCGAATAAATGGTGTCGTCGCCCATATTGGCGCCGTGATTGATGCCGGAAACGACAATATCCGGCAATTTATCCAGCATTCCCGCCACGGCCAGGTGCACGCAATCGGCCGGGGTGCCATTAACAAAATAAAAGCCGCTGTCCGAGCGCCGCAAAAACAAGGGCCGGTCGAGGGTCAGCGAATTACTGGCGGCGCTGCGATTCTGCTCAGGCGCGACAACGGTGATTTCGCCAAGCCCGGCCAGCGCTTCGGCCAATGCGGCCAGACCCGGGGCGAAATAACCGTCATCGTTACTGAGCAGAATATGCATGGATCAAACCAGGAGATTATCGAGGCTGCCGCCATTGGCCAACCATGCCTCGATCCATTTGGGTTTGCGGCCCCGCCCGGTCCATTCCAGCGCGGCATCCTGCGGGTGACGATATTTGACGGGAACCTTGCTGCCGGCAGTCGACCTGAGCTTGCCTTCCTTGCCCAGCAATTCCTCGATGGCGTAACCCCGCGCCTTGGCGAAAGCCCGCACTTCATTGAGAATGCTGGTCTTTTCCTGGGATTCACGGCGCTTCAACTCGCCCGGAATCTTCTGTTGCAAATCGCGCAATTGGGCAACGGTCAAAGTGGACAAATCCATGATTACCTCCAGATCAATTAGGTGGCGATAATTTAATTTGTCCGGCCATATAAATCAATGAACAGAAATAAAAAAACCGGCCAAGGCCGGTTATTTTTTGGTCGGGGCGGCGGGATTCGAACTCGCGACCCCTTGCACCCCATGCAAGTGCGCTACCAGGCTGCGCTACGCCCCGACAAGCTTTTAATTATACCTGAAGTCGCGGCGATTCAAAGCTGCAACATGTCGATAATGGACTGCAATTCCTGACGCAAGCTTCCGGCCTGCCCTTGGCCAGCGTCCTTCTCCAGCGCCATGCCATGACTGAACACGCCGCCCTCGTCGAGGCGATTTCGCGCGCCACTGATCGTAAACCCCTGATTATAAAGCAGCTCGCGAATGCGACGCACCAGCAAAACTTCGTGATGCTGGTAATAGCGCCGGTTGCCGCGGCGCTTGACCGGCTTTAGCTGGTTGAATTCCTGCTCCCAGTAGCGCAGCACATGCGGCTTGACGCCGCACAGCTCGCTGACTTCGCCGATGGTGAAGTAGCGCTTGGCGGGAATGGGCGGCAGTTCGTCGCCGGACAGGGCTTTAGGCTGGGGTTCCATCGAAGGCTAGCTCGACATCCGACTTCAGCTTTTGACTGGCATGAAAAGTCACGACCCGGCGGGCCGTGATGGGAATTTCCTCGCCGGTCTTGGGATTGCGCCCGGGGCGCTGGGGTTTGTCGCGCAACTGGAAATTGCCGAATCCGGACAGCTTGACCCCGTCGCCGGTTTCAAGCGAATTGCGGATTTCTTCGAAAAAGGCTTCGACCATGTCTTTGGCCTCGCGCTTATTGAGACCCACTTTTTCAAATAGCAGATCGGCGAGTTCGGCTTTGGTCAGCGTCATCTTTGTCTTTTCCATCAGGCACGCAGTTGAGCACCAAATGCCTGCTCAAGACAGGACACCAGTTGCTGCATCGCAGCATCAACTTCCGAATCTAGCAAAGTGCGTTGAGTATCTTGCATAACTATACGGAAAGCAAGACTTTTTTTGTTTTCCGGCACCCCTTTGCCGACGTACAAATCGAATAACTGGACATCGCGAACCAGCGCCGGCTTGCCCTGTTGCAAGCCATCGAGCAGGGCCTGCAAGGGCAAGTCATGATCAACCAGGAGCGCCAGATCGCGAATCACCGGCTGGAATTTCGATACGTCGGCAAAGGCCGGCACCCGCGCCTTCTTGAGGGCGGCGAAATCCAGTTCGAAAACCACCGGGGCCTGGGGCAATTCGTATTTTTGCACCCACTGCGGATGCAATTCGCCGAGGTGGCCGATCTGCTGACCGTCCAGTAATACGCGGGCGGCGCGCCCGGGATGCAGGGCGGGATGTTCAGCCCTTTCCCAGCGCAGTTCGGCCGGCGTCAGCAGGGCTTCGAGATCGCCCTTGAGATCATAGAAATCGACCTTGCGCGCGCCAGCCGCCCAGCCTTCCGGCAAAGCGCCGCCGTAAGCAAGACCCGCCAGACGCCAGGGCTGGCTGAAGCCGGCGACCGGAGCGCCCTGTGCGTCGCGCCCAAAACAGCGCCCCAACTCGAAGAGGCGAACGCGGCTTTGCTTACGCCGCAGATTGGTGACCAGATTGGCAACCAGGCCGCCAATCAAGGTGGAGCGCATCACCGCCATCTGGCTGGCGATCGGGTTGGCCAGACGGATCAAGTCGCGCTCTTCGGTCTTGCCGGCGAAATCGGCTTCCCAGGCGGTTTCGACAAAGGCGAAATTGATCACTTCCTGATATCCGCGGTCGGCCAGCATCTGGCGTATGCGGGTGGCCGGACGCTGCGCTTCCGGCTGAGGCATCATTTTCATCCGGCCGCGCGGCGCGGGGGCCGGGATGTTGTCGTAACCGTGCAGACGGGCGATTTCCTCGATCAGGTCTTCCTCGATTTCCATGTCGAAGCGCCAGGAGGGCGGCGTGACCCAAAAATCGTCGCCCTGGCGCTCGATCGACAGCCCCAGGCCGGCGAACAGCGCGCCGATGCGCTCGGCGCCGAGCGAAAGGCCAAGCACCTTTTCGGCGCGGGCGGTACGCAGGCGCACCGATTTGCGCTGCGGCAAGGCGGCCTTGGCCTCGACCACCGGGCCGGCCTGGCCGCCGCAGATGTCGAGAATCAATTGCGTGGCGCGCTCGATGGCGCGGCGGACGCCGCCGAAATCGACGCCGCGTTCGAAGCGGTGCGAGGCATCCGAGCCAAAGCCGTAGCGCCGGGCGCGACCGGCAATGGCCTGCGGCGCGAAGAAGGCGGATTCAAGGAAGAGTTCCTGTGTATCCAGCGTAATGCCGCTCTCCTCGCCGCCCATGATGCCGGCCATCGCCAAGGGCTTGGCGTCGTCGGCAATCATCAGCACATCGGCATCGACGGCGATGGTCTGCTCGTTGAGGAGCAAGAGTTTTTCCTCGGGCTTCGCCATGCGGGCATGGATCGTCCCGGAAAGCCGCGTGTTGTCGAAAGCGTGCAGCGGCTGGCCGAGTTCGAGCATCACGTAATTGGTGACATCGACCAGGGCCGAGATCGCCCGGATGCCGCTGCGCTCGAGGCGGCGCTTCATCCATTCCGGGGTCGAAGCCTTGGCATCGACTCCCTTGATAATGCGCCCGCAATACAGCGGACAGGCGTCCGGCGCATCGAGCGCGATGGCGCGGGTATCGGCAATGGTCGGCGGGATTTCCGCAAACTGCGCGGCAATCTCCGGCAGAGCCGTCGCAGCGCCGGTGATCGCCCCGACCTCGCGGGCAATGCCGAGCACGGAGAGGCAATCTGCGCGATTCGGCGTCAATTTCAACTCGAATTGCTGATCGTCGAGATCGAGATAGCGGCGAATGCATTGCCCGACCGGGGCATCGGCCGGCAGCAGCAAAAGGCCCGAGGCATCCTCGGCCATGCCCAGTTCTTTCGCGGAACACAACATGCCCGAGGACTCGATGCCTCGCACCTTGGCGACCTTGATGGCGAAATCGCCGGGCAGTCGAGCGCCCGGCAGGGCGCACGGCACCTTGAGGCCGGCGGCGGCATTCGGCGCGCCGCAAACGATGGTCGCCGGCTCGCCCATGCCGATATCGACGCGGCAAACATTGAGGCGGTCGGCATCGGGGTGCTTCACGACTTCGAGCACCTGGGCGACGACGACTTGATCGAAAGCCGGGGCCACCGGCTTCAAGTCCTCGACTTCGAGACCGGCCATGGTCAACTGATGAGAAAGCGCCTCGCTCGTCAGATTCGGATCGACGAAGGTGCGCAGCCAGGATTCGGAAAATTTCATTGGCGTGACTCGAAGGGTGGATCAGGCGAATTGGCGCAGAAAACGCAAATCGCCCTCGAAAAAGAGGCGCAGGTCATTGACGCCATAGCGCAGCATGGTCAGGCGGTCCGGGCCGAAACCAAAGGCGAAGCCGGTATATTTTTCCGGGTCGATGCCGGCGATTTTCAGCACATTGGGATGCACCATGCCGCAACCGGCAATCTCCAGCCAGCGCCCTTTCAAGGGGCCGCTCATGAAGGCCACGTCGATTTCGGCGGAGGGCTCGGTGAAGGGAAAGAAGGAGGGGCGAAAGCGCACGCTTAAATCGTCGGTCTCGAAAAAGCTTTTGAGAAAATCGGCGATCACGCCCTTCAAATCGGCGAAGGAAACATTCTCGCCCACCCACAGACCCTCGACCTGATGAAACATCGGCGAATGCGTGGCATCGGAATCGACGCGATACACCCGGCCCGGCGCAATGATGCGAATCTCCGGCATGTGATCCAGATGGCCGTATTTGGCGACATGCGCCTGCATGTAGCGGGCCTGGATCGGGCTGGTGTGGGTGCGCAGCAGCACCTTGTCGGCCAGCGAGCCGTCCGGGTTCTGCAAATAAAAGGTGTCGTGCATCGAACGCGCCGGATGATCCTCCGGCGTATTCAGGGCGGTGAAATTGTGGAAATCGTCCTCGATCTCCGGGCCATCGGCGACCTCGAAACCAATCGAAGCGAACAAGGCCTCGATGCGCTCCAGGGAGCGCGTCACCGGATGCAAGCCGCCCTGCTGCTCGCTGCGCCCGGGCAAGCTCACATCCAGCGCCTCCTCGGCCAGACGCGCCGCCAGCGCCGCCTTGCGGATCGCCTCGCGGCGTTCATTGAGCGCATGCTCGACCGCCGTCTTGGCGACATTGATTGCCGCGCCGGCGGTTTTCTTCTCCTCGGGCGGCAACTTACCGAGGCCCTTCAGGAGTTCGGTGATTTTGCCGCTCTTGCCAAGGTAAATGGCTTTCGCCTGCTCCAGTGCGTCCGGGTCGGACAGGGCGGCGAATGCGGCCCGCGCTTCACTGACGATTTGATCGAGATTGTCCATGCACTTCCACCTGTAAAACCACCAACAAAAAAGGAGGCTTGCGCCTCCTTTTTTTCATCAAGCTTTCGCTCAGGCGCCGAGCTTGGCCTTGGCCTGCGCGGCCAGGGCGGCAAACGCCGGCTGATCGAAAACGGCCAGATCGGCCAGGACCTTGCGGTCGACTTCGATATTGGCCTTCTTCAGGCCATTCATCAGGGTGCTGTACTTCATGCCCAGCTCGCGCGCGGCGGCATTGATACGGGCAATCCACAGCGAACGGAACTGACGCTTGCGCTGACGGCGGTCACGGTATTGATACTGACCGGCCTTCATCACCGCCTGCTTGGCGATGCGATAGACATTCTTGCGACGGCCGCGGTAACCCTTGGCTTGGGCAAGAACCTTCTTGTGACGAGCGCGCGCCGTTACACCACGTTTGACTCTAGACATATCTCAACTCCTTATGCGTAGGGCATCATGGCGCGAACGGAAGCGGCATCGCGCTCATTCACGGCAACGGCGCCACGCAGGTGACGCTTGTTCTTGGTGGTCTTCTTGGTCAGGATGTGACGCTTGAAGGCTTGTCCGCGCTTGATACTGCCACCGGCGCGGATCGAGAAGCGCTTCTTGGCGCTGCTCTTGGTCTTCATTTTGGGCATTTGAATGCTCCCTAATGACATGCTGCCAGGTGGTTTCCGACGGAAACGCTTGCTCTACCCGAAAGCACTTCTTCTTGTTGCCGATCCCCCTTGCCGTCAAGCAAACGGAACCGACGAGCGACTACGACGACTTCTTCTTGGCCGGGGCGATGATCATGATCATCTGACGCCCTTCCATCTTCGGCATTTGTTCGACCTGCCCGACGGCTTCGAGATCGGCCTTGATTCTTTCCAACTGGCGCATGCCGAATTCCTGGTGCGCCATTTCGCGACCGCGGAAGCGCAAGGTCACTTTCACCTTGTCTTCTTCCTCAAGGAAGCGAAGCATGTTCCTGAGCTTGATCTGGTAATCGTTCTCGTCCGTACCGGGGCGCAGCTTGACTTCCTTGACCTGGACCTGCTTCTGCTTCAACTTCGCCTCGTGGGCGCGCTTTTGTTCCTGGTACTTGAACTTGCCGTAGTCCATGACGCGGCAGACCGGCGGCTTGGCCATCGGCGCGATCTCGACCAGATCGACCCCTGCCTCGTCGGCCAGTTGCAAGGCAGCGCGGATACTCATGATCCCGAGCTGCTCACCGTCTACGCCCTGGAGGCGAACCTCCGGTACCGTGATTTCTTCGTTGAGGCGATGCGCCTTGTTCTGAGCTATGGTGTAACCCCCGAATACAACAATAATTAAGCCGTGCCACTCCGCGCCGCGACTTCTTCGTGAAGTCGCTTGATCAGGGCATCGACAGTCATCTGTCCGAGATCCTGACCACCGCGGGTACGCACGGCCACCAATCCTTCCGCCTTTTCCTTGTCGCCGACGACGAGTTGATAAGGCAGACGGTTCAAGCTATGTTCGCGGATTTTATAGGTGATTTTCTCGTTGCGCAAATCGGACTCGGCCCTGAAGCCCGCCCGGTGTAGCTTTTGTGCGACGTCGGCGGCGTAATCCGCCTGTTTCTCGGAGATATTCAGAACCACGATCTGGGTCGGCGCCAGCCACAGCGGCAAGGCGCCGGCAAAATTTTCGATCAGGATGCCGATGAAGCGTTCGAGCGAACCGAGAATGGCGCGATGCAGCATCACCGGCGTCTTGCGCTCGTCGTTGGCATCGACATATTCCGCGCCGAGACGCCCCGGCATGGAAAAATCCACCTGCATCGTGCCGCACTGCCAGGAACGGCCGATGGCATCCTTGATGTGGAATTCGATTTTCGGCCCGTAGAAAGCGCCCTCGCCCGGCAATTCCACCCATTCCAGCCCGGAGGCGCGCAAGCCCTGGCGCAGCGCCTCCTCGGCCTTGTCCCAGACCGCGTCGGAACCGACCCGGCTTTCCGGGCGCAGCGCGAGCTTGACGGCGACGTCGGCAAAACCGAAATCGGCATAGACCTTTTTGACCAAGGCATTGAAGGCCGTCACCTCGGACTCGATCTGGTCCTCGGTACAGAAAATATGGCCGTCGTCCTGGACAAAGCCGCGCACGCGCATCAAGCCATGCAGCGCGCCGGTCGGCTCATTGCGATGGCAGGAGCCAAATTCGCCGTAACGCAGCGGCAACTCGCGGTAGGAACGCAGATCGGCATTGAACACCTGCACATGCCCCGGACAATTCATCGGCTTGACCGCGTAATCGCGGTTTTCCGAGGAAGTGGTGAACATGTTGTCCTGGTAATGCTCCCAGTGGCCGGACTTTTCCCACAACGTCTTGTCGAGGATCTGCGGGCAGCGCACTTCCTGATAGCCGTTGTTGCGATAGACGGCGCGCATGTATTGCTCGATTTCCTGCCACACCGCCCAGCCCTTGGGATGCCAGAACACCAGGCCCGGCGCTTCGTCCTGCATGTGAAACAGATCGAACTGCTTGCCCAGGCGGCGGTGATCGCGCTTCTCGGCCTCTTCCAGCATATGCAGATAGGCGTCGAGTTCCCCCTTCTTGGCCCAGGCCGTGCCGTAGATGCGCTGCAACTGTGGATTGCGATGATCGCCGCGCCAGTAGGCGCCGGCCACCTTCATCAGCTTGAACACCTTGAGTTTGCCGGTGGACGGCACGTGCGGGCCGCGGCAAAGGTCGATGAAATCGCCTTCGCGGTACAGCGATACCGGCTGCTCGGCGGGAATCGCCGCGATCAGTTCGGCCTTGTACTTCTCGCCCTGTTCAAGGAAGAAGCGCACGGCATCATCCCGCGCCCAAACCTCGCGGCTGACCGGGATGTCCCTTTTAGCCAGTTCGCCCATGCGCTTTTCGATGGCCGCCAGGTCTTCCGGCGTAAACGGGCGCTTGTAGGCAAAGTCATAATAAAAGCCGTTTTCGACGACCGGGCCGATGGTCACCTGCGCCTCGGGAAACAATTCCTTGACGGCATAGGCCAGCAAATGCGCCGTCGAATGGCGGATCAGATCCAGCCCCTCGGCATCGCGCTCGGTGACGATGGCCAGATCGGCGTCGCGCTCGATCACGAAAGACGTATCGACCAGCGCCCCATCGACCTTGCCTGCCAGCGCCGCGCGGGCCAGCCCGGCGCCGATGCTGGCGGCAACCTCGGCAATGGTGACCGGCTGCGCGAACGAGCGGATGGAGCCATCGGGCAGTTTGATATCGGGCATGGCAAATCCAAAAGCAAAAAAGCGCGGAACGAGCCGCGCTTTGGGTCAAACGAAGGCTGACTCAATCAACGTTTCTGAACCGCAGCGCCAGTTCGGAAATTCATCAACGCAACCCCGTCAGGAATTTGGTAGGCGGTATTGGAATCGAACCAACGACCTCCACGATGTCAACGTGGCGCTCTAACCAACTGAGCTAACCGCCTGAAGAAGGTGGGCATTATAGGCTGCAAAAAATTCGTGTCAAACACTAAGCGCATTGTCTTGGCAGGATTTGCATCACAGCCTTCGGGTCGAATACAGTGCCCCCCGCAAGCTCACGCAAAGCGCCGCGAGCCATGAACAACGAATGACGCTTCTCGCCCATCGGGAAGCCATACCTCTTGAAACCCCATGACCGATTACTCCGCCGCCTCCATCCGCGTCCTCAAGGATCTCGAACCTGTCAAGGAAAGACCGGGGATGTACACCCGGACCACCTGCCCGACCCATATCGTGCAGGAAGTCATCGACAACGCCGCCGACGAGGCGCTGGCCGGTTTTGCCAGGCGGATTTCGGTTGCCATCTGCGGCGACGGCAGCATCGAGGTGACGGATAACGGGCGCGGCATTCCGGTTGAGCTTCATCCACAGGAAGGCCGACCGGCGGTGGAACTGGTGTTTTGCAAGCTGCATGCCGGCGGCAAGTTCAACAAGACGGAGGCGGGCAATGCCTACCGCTTTTCCGGCGGCCTGCACGGCGTCGGCGTTTCGGTGACCAACGCGCTGTCGACGCGCCTCGAAGTCGAAATCCGGCGCGGCGGCGGCGTGTACCGGATCGCCTTCGCCGGCGGTTTCGTCGTCGAGCCACTGGCCCGCGTCGGCGACTGCGGCCCGCGCACCACGGGAACCACGGGGCGCATCCAGCCCGACCCCAAATATTTCGACTCGCCCAGGGTCAATCTCGGCCAACTGGAGCACCTGCTGCGCTCCAAGGCCGTGTTGATGCCCAACGTCACCGTCGAACTGGAGATCGAAGGGCAGGAGAAGAAAAGCTGGTGCTATCAGAACGGCATGGCCGATTATCTGAACGAAATGATGGTCGGCCAGCCGGTGGCGCCCATTTTCGTCGGCGAAAAAACGGTCGAAAATGAGACAAATGCGGCCAACGGCTTCGCCGTCGGCGAGGGCGCGACCTGGGCGCTGGCCTGGTTCGAGGAAGGCGCAAACAAGCCGGAATCCTACGTCAATCTGATTCCGACCCTTGATGGCGGCACCCATGAGGCCGGGCTGAAGGCCGGCGTCTTCGAGGCGGTCAAGAGCTTCGCCGAGCACCACGCGATCCTGCCGGCCAAGGTCAAACTGGCGCAGGAAGATGTCTGCGGCAAGATGACCTTCCTGCTCTCGGCCAAGGTGCTCGATCCGCAATTCCAGGGCCAGACCAAGGAAAAGCTGACCAGCCGCGACGCTTACAAGCTGGTGTCGCAAATGGTGCGCGACCCCTTCGAGCACTGGCTGAACAGCCATGCCGATTACGGCAAAAAGATCGCCGAACTGGCGGTCAGGGCGGCGCAGAACCGGATGAAATCGACGCAGAAGGTGGAGAAGAAAAAATCCTCCGGCATCGCCACCCTGCCCGGCAAGCTGACCGATTGCGAGTCGGACGACATCGCCCGCAACGAGATTTTCCTGGTCGAGGGCGACTCGGCCGGCGGCTCGGCCAAGCAGGGACGCGACAAGGAAACCCAGGCGGTGCTGCCGCTGCGCGGCAAGGTGCTGAACACCTGGGAGGTCGAGCGCGACCAGTTGTTCAAGAACAACGAGGTGCATGACATTGCCGTGGCCATCGGCGTCGACCCGCACGGCCTGGAGCAGATCGACACGGTCGACGTCTCCGGCCTGCGCTACGGGCGGATCATCGTGATGTCGGATGCCGACGTCGACGGCAGCCACATCCAGGTGCTGCTATTTACCCTCTTTCTCAAGCACTTTCCGGCCCTGGTCGAGCGCGGCCACATCCACGTCGCCCAGCCGCCGCTGTTCCGCGTCGATGTCGAGGCGCGCGGCCACACGCGCAAAATCTATTGCCTGGACGAAGCCGAGAAGGAACAGACGCTGCAAAAACTGCGCGACGAGGGCATTTCTGAGAGCAAACTCGGCGTCTCGCGCTTCAAGGGCCTGGGCGAAATGAACCCGGACCAGTTGTGGGAAACCACGCTCTGCCCCGACACCCGCCGCCTGGTGCCGTTTACCGCCACGCGCCAGACCATCGCCGAAATGAGCGCCACCTTCAACCTCTTGATGGGCAAGGGCGAAGCCGCCGGCCGCCGGGCCTGGATGGAGAAGGACGGCGGCTTGGTCGAGGCGGATGTCTGATTTCATTTCTCATTCGTAACGACAATAAACCGCCGAGAATCGTCATTCTGCGCGGAGCGAAGCGCAGTCGCAGAATCCGCTCGCCGCATGGATTCCGCGACGGAGCGCGCAATGACAAGCTGGTGCCGCCCGGCATACAAATAATTATCTTTTGAAATAGAAATTGAATGAGGCCATTGTCAAATCAACCGATGACTTTGTCGGCTTCGCAGGCCGTACCACCGTACTGCCTGCGCTTCGCCTTCGCGTCCTCGGCTGATTTGAAAATGGAATGGGCCTGGGTCTGGACTCAGCCCCGCCCCAGCTTCTGCTTGATTTCCTCGATCAGCCCCTGCGCTGCGTCCTCAACCATGTCGAGAACGATATCGAAGCCGTGGCCGAGGCCGTAGTAGGGATCGGGCACCTCGTCGTCGTCGAAATTTTTGGCGTAGTCCATGAACAGTTTGATGCGCCGGCTTTGCTCGGGGGTCGCCAGGCGTTGCAGGTTGTCGAGATTGCTCCGGTCCATGGCCAGGATCAGGTCGAAATAATCGAGATCCTGGCGGGCCACCTTGCGCGCTCGCAGTTGCGACAAATCGTAACCGCGCACCATTGCCGCCCGCTGGGTACGGATATCCGGCGCTTCGCCAGCGTGGTAACCGTGGGTTCCGGCCGAATCGACCTCGACCGCGTCGCCGAGGTTGTTCTGCTGGATGACTTTGCGCAGCACGCCTTCGGCCGTGGGCGAACGGCAGATGTTACCCATACAGACCAACAGGATGCGATAGCTCATCTCGTCTCCTCTTCATTCGAGTCGTGTTGCGCCGCGCCGAAAACCCGCTCCCTGAGCCGGAACAATTCGTCGCGGGCCGCCGCGGCTTTTTCAAATTCCAGGTTTTTCGCGCACTCCAGCATCTGTTTTTCGAGCCGCTTGATCTCCCTGGCGACGGTCTTTTCATCCATGGCGTCGTAGGCGGCCCGCTGCTCTGCCGCCTTCAGTTCGGTCTGCGCCGATTCCGCATCGTAGATGCCGGCGATGATGGCTTTTATCTTCTTCGTGACGCCTCGCGGCGTAATGCCATGCCGGCGGTTGAAGTCGATCTGCTTCTCGCGCCGCCGCCCGGTCTCGGCCATCGCCCGCCGCATGGATTCCGTAACTCTATCAGCATAGAGGATGGCTGTGCCATGAATATGCCGCGCCGCCCGACCAACGGTCTGAATCAGCGAGCGCTCGGAACGCAGGAAACCCTCCTTGTCGGCGTCGAGGATGGCAACCAGCGACACCTCGGGAATGTCGAGGCCCTCGCGCAGGAGGTTGATGCCGACCAGCACGTCGAATTCGCCCAGGCGCAGGTCGCGGATGATTTCGACACGCTCGACGGTTTCGATGTCGGAATGCAGGTAGCGCACCTTGATGCCGTTGTCGCCGAGGAAATCGGTCAGATCCTCGGCCATGCGCTTGGTCAGCGTGGTGACCAGCACCCGCTCGCCGGCCGCGACCCGTTTGTGAATCTCGCCGAGCAGGTCGTCCACCTGGGTACTGGCCGGACGCACCAGCACCTCGGGGTCGATCAGCCCGGTCGGGCGCACGAGTTGCTCGACGACTTGTCCGGCGTGTTCTTTTTCGTAGTCGGCGGGCGTGGCCGAGACGAACACCGTCTGCCGCATGTGGGCTTCAAATTCAGCGAATTGCAACGGCCGGTTATCCAGCGCCGAGGGCAGGCGAAAGCCGTAATCGACGAGATTTTCCTTGCGCGAGCGGTCGCCCTTGTACATGCCGCCGACCTGG
>CAZFHE010000384.1:0-11714 GCA_964518615.1 uncultured Dechloromonas sp.
ATGGGCGAGATGACCTTGACCAGACCATCCTCCATGCCGACCTCGATGCCGAGGCCGCCGAATTCGCCCTGGGTGCCGACCTGCAAATCCTTGAAGGCGTCGGCGTCGAGATAGGCCGAGTGCGGATCGAGATTGGCCAGCATGCCGGAAATGGCATTGGTGATCATTTTCTTGTCTTCGACCGATTCGACGTAACCCTGCTTGATCGCGCCATAGACCTCGGCGAAGGTGCGCAATTCCTCGATCGGCAGGCCGGGATTGGCTTTCTTGTCGGCCAGGGCGGGGAAATGCAGGCTGATCATGACGCCAGCCAGGAATCCTACGGCAATCAAACTGATGGTTTTTGCTTTACTCATTTCAGATTGGCCCATTTCATGGGGTCGATCGGTTGGCCCTGATGGCGAAGCTCAAAGTATAAACCGGATTCCGGGTTGCCTCCGCTGTTGCCCACGGTGGCCACCGTATCGCCGCCCTTGACCGCTTGGCCGACCTGTTTGAGCAGCGAATCATTGTTGCCGTAAATGGATAAATAGGCGTTGCCGTGATCGACGATCAACAGATTGCCGAAGCCGCGCATCCATTCGGCGAAAACCACCCGGCCATTGGCGACGGCCTTGACCTCGCTGCCAGCGGCGGCCTTGATGAAGAGGCCGCGCCAGGTGCCGCCGCCCTCGCGCGGCGCGCCGAAACGGCCGCTGACCGCGCCGCGCGCCGGCAGGCGGAGCTGGCCCTTCTGGCGGGCGAAGCTGCCGTCGTTGGGCACGGGCTCGTAGCGATTCTCGCTTTCGATACGCGCCGCCGTCCCCGGCGCGCTCGGGCGCTGGGCTCTCTGGCGGGCGGCCTCGGCTTCGGCGCGGGCGGCCTGCGCGGCTTGGGCGGCGAGAATTTTGCTCAGACGGTCGATCAACTGGGTCAGCCGCTTTTCGTCCTTTTGCAATTCGCCGATTTCCCGGCGCTGCGCCTTGATCTTGTTCGACACCTCGGCATACAGCGCCTTGTGCTCGTCGCGCTGACGGCTCAATTCGCCGGCCCGCTGCTGCTGCTCTGCTTCCACGTCGGCGAGTTCGGCGCTGCGCTCGCGAGCGTCGGCGGCGAGACTTCTTTTTTTCTCCAGGGTCCTGCCGATTTCCTCCATCAACTCGGCGCGGCTGCGGGCAATGGCAGACAGATAGTAGATGTCGCGCGCCACCTGATTCGGATCGTCGCCATTGAGCAGCATATGCAGCGAATCCGGCGCGCCTCTCAGATATTGCCGGGCGATCAGGCCTTCCAGCTGGGCCTGCTGCTGCCTCAGGGTGGCGCCCAGTTCATTTGATTGCCGCTCCAGGTCTTGCAGGTGGCGGCGTAGCCGCCCGCGCTGCGCGGCAAGTTCGTGCAATTCGCGTTGCAGACGGGAAATCTGGCGTTCCGAGTCGCGCAGCCGGCTCGCCGCGTCGGCCCGGCTCTCCTCGCTGGCGTTCAATTCCTTGCGCAAGCTCTCGATGCGGCTGCGCAATTCGCCGAGATCGGCCTGACGTTCGGCGATTTCCGGCGTCGAGGCCGGCGCGGGTTTTTTCTGGGCGCTGGCCGGCGCGATCCCGAGAAACAGGGCGACCAGCAGCGCGGCGCACCGGCGCGCGGCGGCGCGTTCTTGTCGTTGAGCCATGGAGATTTGACGGTGATTAAGGTCAGCGGAACGCAAGACCGTATTTTATAATGCCCTATTTACCGACAAACGGGATTTCGTCTTGCCAGGCCCTTCCTTCAACATGATCGAGAAGCAGGAGCACTTCGAGCTTGCGGCGCGCGCCCTGAAGTCGATCGCCCATCCGCTGCGGCTCAAGATTCTTTGCGTGCTGGGCGAACAGGAGGCTTGCGTGCAGGACATCGTCGAGGCCGTGGGCAGCTCGCAGAGTAATATTTCCCAGCATCTGGCGATTCTGCGCGACAAGGGAATCCTGGTCAGGCGCAAGGATGTCAACTGGGTCTATTATCGCGTCGGCGATCAGCGGACCTTGCAGCTTGTCGGTATGATGCGCGATGTTTTTTGCAGCGAGGAGTCTTGCTAGATGCCGATGGAATTTATCAACCAGAATATCTTGCTGATCGCGGTTGTCGTGATCAGCGGTCTTGGGCTGTTGTGGCCCCTCATTGCCGGCACGGCCGGCAAGGGTCTGGACCCGGTTGCGGCGACGCAATTGATCAATCGCGAGGATGCCTGCATTCTCGATGTGCGCGAGGCCGCCGAGTTCGCCAAGGGGCATTTGCCGGAAGCCAGGAACATCCCGCTTGACAAGCTCTCTGATCGCATCGGCGAACTGGAAAAATTCAAGGACAGGGCGCTGCTCGTCTGCTGCGCCGCCGGCATTCGCTCCGTCAAGGCCTGCGCCCAACTGAAAAAGAACGGTTTCACCAGGATGCATTCCCTGGCCGGCGGCGTCGATGCCTGGGTGGCCGCGGGCTATCCGGTGAAAAAAGGCACGCGCAACAAATGAGCGCGCCGGTCCTGATGTACACCACGGCGGTGTGCCCCTATTGCATCCGCGCCAAGCAGTTGTTGCAGGCGCGGGGCGTTGCCGACATTGCCGAAGTCAGGGTCGACCTCGATCCCTCGCTGCGCGAGGAAATGATGCAACGCACCGGGCGGCGGACCGTGCCGCAGATTTATATCGGCGAAACCCATGTCGGCGGCTGCGACGACCTGATGGCCCTCGACGCGGCCGGCGGTTTGAAGCCGCTGCTCGACGGCGAATCTGCCTGAACCTTCATCCTTTACTGAAAGCACATCATGGAACAGAACGAACAACCCGTTTTCGGCATCGAAAAGCTCTACGCCAAGGATATTTCCGTCGAGGTGCCGAATGCGCCGGAAATTTTCCTGGAACGCGAGGCGCCGCAAATCGAGGTTCAGCTCAATACCAATGGCCGCGCGGTGGGCGAGCATGTCTATGAAGTCGTGCTGACGGTGACGGTGACCGCCAAATTGGGCGAAAAGACCATGTTCCTGGTCGAAATCGGCCAGGCCGGCGTTTTTCGCATCCAGAACGTGCCGCAAGAGCAGCTTGAACCGCTGATCGCCGTGGCCTGCCCGAATCTTCTCTTCCCCTATGCCCGCGAAGCCGTTTCCTCCGCGGTCAGCCGCGCGGGCTTTCAGCCCCTCGTGTTGCAGCCGGTCAATTTCGAGGCGATGTACATGCAGCGCTTGCAGGAGCAACAGCAGGGGCAGGCGGCGCCCGCCGAGGCGACCCTCCAGTAAGGACGAAACATGCGCGGCCGACTGCTCCCCCTTCTGCTGCTGGCCGGCCTTGCCGGGGCCGCGTCGGCCAGCGAATTTCGCACCGTCGAAGCGCCGGTGGCCATTCTTTATGACACGCCGTCGCAAAAGGGAAAGAAGCTCTACCTGATCAAGAGCCAGACGCCGGTCGAGCTCATCGTCCGGCTCGAAGGCTGGGTCAAGGTGCGCGACGCCGAAGGCTCGCTCGCCTGGATCGAGGCCGGCAAGCTCTCCGAGCGGCGCAATCTGGTGGTCATCGCCCCGCAGGCGGAAATCCGCCAGGCCGACAATCCCGATGCCGCCATCGTGGCCGAACTGGACAAATGGGTCGCCGTCGAATGGCTGGGCCCGGCGGCTCCTGGCTGGGTCCGCGTCAAGCATCGCGACGGCGCGACCGGTTTTGTGCGCACCACGCAGGTCTGGGGTCTGTGAGACTCACCGTACTCGGCGCCGGCGCCTGGGGCACCGCGCTGGCCATCGCCTTTGCCGGCAAACATCGGGTCACCCTATGGTCGCGCGAAGACAATGTCATCGCCGATCTGCGCGCAAGCCGGGAAAACCGCCGCTTTCTGCCCGGCTATCTCGTGCCTGCCGACGTCCTGCTTGCCAGCGATTTTTCCGCCGCCGTGGCGGATGCCGAATTGCTGCTGATCGCAACCCCCATCGCCGGCCTGCGCCCGACCATCGAGAGCTTGCGCGAACTCAACAGCCAACGGCCCTTGCTGTGGGTTTGCAAGGGTTTCGAAGCGGGCAGCGGCAAGCTGCCGCATCAGGTTGTCGGCGAGGTTCTGGGCAATGACGCCGGGTTTGGCGCGAAATTTGGCGCGCTCTCTGGCCCCAGCTTTGCCGAGGAAGTCGCCGCCGGACAGCCGACGGCGATTGCGCTGGCCGCCAATGATCCCGAATTCGCCCGCGAGGCGGCGCGGCAATTGCATGGCGCGCATTTGCGCATTTACGCCAATGACGATCTGGTTGGCGTCGAGGTCGGCGGCGCCGTCAAGAATGTGCTGGCCATTGCCACCGGAACCTGCGACGGCCTCGGCCTCGGCCTGAATACACGGGCCGCGCTGATGACTCGCGGACTGGCCGAAATCGCCCGCCTCGGCGTGGCCCTGGGCGGCCAGCGCGAGACCTTCATGGGCCTGGCCGGCATGGGCGACCTGATCCTGACCTGCACCGGCGATCTGTCGCGCAATCGCCGCGTTGGCCTCGCGCTCGCGCAAAACAAGCCGCTAGCGCAAATTCTCGATGAACTGGGCCATGTCGCCGAAGGCGTGCCGACCGCCCGCGAGGTCGATCGTCTGGCCCGGGACCTCAATGTCGACATGCCGATCAGCGCCGCCGTGGCGGCCATGCTGGACGGGCGCCTGGGCGCGGCGGAGGCGCTCGCCCGGCTGATGGCGCGCGACCCGAAGGAAGAGCTGGCCTGAGGCGGGCCTGATGTGAGCCTTGAAGTGGGCCTGAAGTTGGTCTAACTCGCGCCTAAATCGCGCCGGCAAATCCGTTCTGCCGCCAAGCCTCGAATACGGTCACGGCGGCGGCGTTGGATAGATTGAGGCTGCGCTGCCCGGCCTGCATCGGCAGGCGCAGGCGCTGTTCCGGCGCGAATTGGGCGAGGATTTCCGGCGCCAAGCCGCTGGTTTCGCGTCCGAATACAAAGACATCCCCGGCTTGCAAGGGGGTTGCGAAGGGGCTGAGGCCGCCCTGGGTGGTCATCGCGAACATCCGGCGGCCGGCGAGCGCCGCCTGGCAGGCCGGCCAGTCCGGGTGGCGGTGGAGACGGGCGGTTTCGTGATAATCGAGCCCGGCGCGGCGCAGGCTCTTGTCGCTGATGTCGAATCCCAGCGGTTCAACCAGATGCAGTTCCGCGCCGGTATTGGCGCACAGGCGGATGATATTGCCGGTATTGGGCGGAATTTCCGGCTGGTAGAGGACGACGGCGAACACGCGGGCAGGACGGGGGCGATTGGGGAGCCCGAGATTTTAGAGCATGGATCGCGCTTTCAGCGCGCGGGCCGCGACGGCCACGGTCACTGGCCCAGCCCCGTGCAGGCATAGCGCGCGGGCGCATTCATTGGCGCTGGCCCCGGTGGTCAGCACATCGTCGACCAGAATCACGGGCCGCCCGCCGAGATCGACCGTGCAGCCGAAGGCGTTTCGCACATTGCGCCGCCGCTCTCGCAAGTCGAGATCGGCTTGGGGGAGGGTGGCTCGCAGGCGGTAGAGGCCATTGGCGAGCAAGGGCAGCCCTCGCTTGCGAGACAGGACGCGGGCGATTTCCAGCGCCTGATTGAAGCCCCGCTCGCGCAGGCGTTCCGGAGAGAGCGGCATGGGTATCAGCCAGTGCTCGCCCTCCGGCAGCAGGCCGGCCATCTGTTCGCCCAGCCATCGGGCGACGGCAATCCGGCGCTGGTACTTGAGCGCGTGGATCAGCCGGTCGATGGGGAAGTCGTAGCGCCAGCAGGACAGCACGCGCATGAAGTGCGGCGCTTCCATCAGGCAGGCGCCGCAGCGCTCGCCCAGCGCCGTGGCTTCGGCGCATTGCGGGCAAGAGGCCTCTGGCATGCCCGGCAATTCGCTCTGGCAAGGCGGGCATAACAGGCCGGAATTCTGGCCAAAAGCGGCCTCGCCCCCGCACAGCAGGCAGCTGCCGGGCAGCAGGGCCTGGTGGCAGCGGCGCAGCAGGCCTTCGAGGGGGGCGCTCAGTGTCTGGGGTAAAATTGACAGCATTTTCGGGCTCTTCGATAATCAAATATTGCGGGCGGAGTTCGTGCCCGCTTTTTATTGCACTTTTTCAGGCAAGGTTTCCCATGCACGCCAGTTCTCTCGATACCGCTTCCGCCGTTTCCGCTTCTTCTTCGCGTCACCGCTGGACGCTTGCCGAAGTTCTGGCCTTGTACGAGATGCCCTTGATGGATCTGCTCTGGCGGGCGCAAGAAATTCATCGCCAGCATTTCGATGCCAACGCCATTCAACGCTCAAGCCTCCTGTCGGTCAAGACCGGCGGATGTTCCGAGGATTGCGGCTACTGTTCGCAGTCGGCGCGCGCCGACACCGATCTTGAGCGCGAGCGCCTGATGCCGCTCGACGAGGTGGTCGCCGCCGCCCAGGCGGCCAAGGCCAAGGGCGCTTCCCGCTTCTGCATGGGGGCGGCCTGGAAGGGGCCGAAGGACAATGATCTCGACCGCGTGCTGGACATGGTGCGCGAAGTCAAGGCGCTGGGTATGCAAACCTGCGTGACCCTGGGCATGTTGAAGGATGGGCAGGCGGAAAAACTCAAGGAAGCCGGTCTCGATTACTACAATCACAATCTCGATACCGACAAGGATTTTTACGGTCAGGTCATCAAGAGCCACACCCAGGAAGATCGCCTCGACACCCTCGATCAGGTGCGCGAAGCCGGCATCAATGTCTGTTCCGGCGGCATTATCGGCATGGGCGAGTCGCGCAAGAACCGGGCGGCGCTGATCGTGCAACTGGCCAATCTGCCGCAGCCGCCGGAGTCGGTGCCCATCAACAATCTGGTGCCCATTCCCGGCACGCCCCTGGCCAATGCGCCGCGCCTCGACCCCTTCGAGTTCGTGCGCACCATCGCCGCCGCGCGCATCGCCATGCCGACCTCTTGGGTTCGCCTGTCGGCGGGCCGCCAGGAAATGAGCGATGAATTGCAGGCGCTGTGTTTCCTGGCGGGCGCCAATTCGATGTTCTACGGCGAGCATCTCCTGACCACCGGCAATCCCGAAGCCGACCGCGACGACGCCTTGTTCGCCCGCCTGGGCCTTACGGCCGTTTGAATCCCAAGGCCGGATTTGTCGACCGGCGTCAGGTCGCCCGGCGTTTCGCCCGGGCGGCCAGCGCTTACGATGAGGGCGATTTTTTCGCCCGCGAAATCGACCGGCGCATGCAGGAGCGCCTCGATTACATCAAACTGAAACCGGGCCGTATCGTCGATCTCGGTTGCAGCCGGGGCGCGAGCTTCGCGGGCTTGGGCGCGCGCTATCCGGAGGCCGAGTTGCTGGGCCTCGATCTCGCGCCCGCCATGCTGCGCATCGAGCCGGCGCGCCCTTCCGGCTGGCGGCGCTGGCTGGGTTTGGGCCAGCCGCCAATGCATGGGCCCATGCGCGTGGCCGCCGACGCGGCGCAACTGCCGCTGGCTTCGAGGTCGGCCGCGCTCTGCTGGTCGAATCTGATGCTGCACTGGCTGGACGATCCCTTGCCGGCCCTTGCCGAGGCGCACCGGGTGCTGGAAATCGGCGGCCTCCTGATGTTCTCGACCCTGGGGCCGGATAGCTTGCGCGAATTGCGGGCCGCCTTTGCCGATGGCTATGTCCATACCCAGCGTTTCATCGACATGCATGATTTCGGCGACATGCTGATTGGCTGCGGCTTCGCCGATCCGGTGATGGACATGGAAGTGATCACCCTGACCTACGACGATCTGGACAGCCTCTTCGCCGATTTGCGCGCGGCGGGTTCCTCATGCGCGATGAAGGCGCGCCGTCATGGCCTCGCGGGCCGCCAGGGCTGGCAGGCGGCGCGGACCGCCTACGAGGCCATGCGCCGCGATGGAAGGCTGCCGGCCACCTTCGAGATCATCTATGGTCACGCCTGGAAGGTCGCTCCCGACAAGCTGCCGGATGGCCGGGCCATTGTCCGCTTCGAGCGGCCGCCCGGGCGCTGAAGCTTCTGCGGAATGTTCAGGCGGCGAGCGCCGTCCGCACTTCGCTGATATCGTCGTAGGCTTCGCGCAGCAGATCGGCAAAGCGTTCGCGGCTGGTCTCTGCCTCTTCGGCCTTTTCCGGATCGCTTTCCGCCGGCATGCCGTACATGGGTTCGGTCGCCAGCAGATTGGCGAAATACAGGATGTCGCACAGATTGGACGGCGCTTCGATGTCATGCTGCCGGCCGTAATTGCCGATGGCTTCGATCAGCGGTTCCGGCAGGCCGAGAAGATGCAGCAGGCTTTCGCCGATGCCCGCATGCCAGCCGCGGATCAGATCCAGGATGGCCGCGCGGTTGTCGTGATATTCAGCGTACCCGGCGGCGCGAAATAGCAGGTAGAAAATGCCGATATTCTGTACCAGGCCCGCCAGCATGGCTTCTTCCGGCTTGACCCGGCCGATGCGCCGGGCCAGCACGCGGGCGATGGCCGCCACCTGTAGCGAATGCTCCCAGGCTTCGCGGCCGATGTCGTCGTAGGCCGACAGACTGCACGATTTCAGCATCTGGTCCATGGCCACGGCCAGCGAGGTGGTGCGCACCGCATCGAAACCGAGGCGGGCGATGGCCATGCTCAGATCGCCGACGCGCATGCCCAGGGGGTTGTAAGCGACCGAATTGGCCAGGCGCAGCAATTTGCTGGAAATGAGCGGGTCGATGCCAACCACCTGGACGACGCGTTCGAGCGTGACTTCGGGGTCTTTCAGCGTATTGCGAATCAGAACCGCCGCATCCATGCAGGTGGGGAAATTGACATCGCCCGACAGGTCGCGGGCAATGTCTTCGAGAATGCGCAAATGGGTGCGCGGATCAATGGCCGACATAGGGCGGCGGGGGGAAGCGGCGCGAACCGGCGATGTAGCGCTCCAGTTCCTTGATCAGGAATTGTTGCGAGCGTATGGTTTCCTTGACCATGTCGCCGATGGACACCATATCGGCCAGCGAGCCGTCCTCGTTGAGCACCGGCAGGTGGCGAAAGTGCTTTTCCGTCATCAAGGCCATGCATTCCTCGATGGTCGCGGTGTCGGTGACATAGGCGACGCGCCCGCTCATCACCTCGCTCACCGGCGTATCCTTCGAGGCCCGGCCTTTGAGAATCACCCGGCGCGCATAGTCGCGCTCGGTAAAGATGCCGACCAGCCGCTCTTCGTCGAGTACCAGGACCGCGCCGACATCATGCTCGGCCATCACGACCAGGGCCTGGAAAACGGTGTCGTCCGGCGACACGACCGCCAAGGGCCGAAGCTTGTCCGCCAGCAACTGCTTCAAGGATTTCAAGGGCGCCTCCGATGGGGGTAACCGGGCCAGTCTATCCCCGTGGACTCAAGCTGCCAAGACTGAAAAAACAAAAGGCAGCCGAAGCTGCCTCTTGCGGGTTTGCGGCGCGCTTAACGCAGGCCGGCGGCGTATTCCGAGACGGCCTGGATTTCGACATCGGACAGTTTGGCGGCGATCATGCGCATCATTTTTTCCGGATCGTTGCCGCGCTCTTCAACGCGGAACGCCTTCAACTGGGCGGCCGTATATTCGGCGAACTGACCGGACAGACGCGGGTACTGGGCGGGCATGCCCGCGCCGGCGGGGCCGTGGCAGCCGGCGCAGGCCGGGATGCCCTTGGCGAAATCGCCCTGACGCCACAGGCGCTGGCCGAGGGCGATTTTCGATTCGTCCTGGGCGGCGGCGGGCGTCAGCTTCTGGCTGGCGAACCAGGCGGCGACATTGCGCATGTCCTCGTCGCTCAGCATGGAAGCCATGCCGGCCATGATGGCGTTGTCGCGCAGGGCCGGCTTCTCCTCGGTTCCCACGAAATTGCTCAATTGCTTGTAGAGATATTCCTCGATCTGGCCGGCCAGACGGGGGTTGGCTGCGTCCTGGCTGTTGCCATCGACGCCGTGGCAGGCGACGCAGATCGTTTCCGCGACGATTTTGCCCTTGGCGGGATCAGCCTTGCTCTTGGCGCCTTCGGCTGCATGAGCGATGACAGTGGAGGCAAGAAGAATTGCCATTGCCGCGGAACGAATCATTTATGAGCTCCTTGTACGCGTAGGTAGGCGCTTTGGCCGGAACGGGATGTTTCAAACCTGTTATTCTATATTACTTCGCCCAGTCATGGCGGGCCCCGAGTATTTTATGCCACTGTTCCAACAGGCGGTTTTTCTGACAACCGTCGCCCATCTTCGTGACCTGCCGCCGGATTCGATCCGCGAGGTAGCCTTCGCCGGCCGCTCCAATGCAGGCAAGTCCTCGGCCATCAACACGCTGGCCGGCCGCGTTCGCCTGGCCTATGTCAGCAAGACGCCCGGTCGCACCCAGCATCTCAATTATTTCACCCTGGCCGCCGGCAAGTATTTCGTCGATCTGCCCGGCTATGGCTATGCCAAGGCCCCGGAAGCCGTGCGTTCGCAATGGGAGGGGCTGATCGGCCCCTATCTCAGAAAGCGCGAGCCGCTGGCGGGACTCGCGGTGATCATGGATGTCCGCCGGCCCATGACCGACCTCGATCTCAAATTGATCGACTGGTTCCGCCCGACCGGCCGGCCCATCCACATCATGTTGTCCAAGGCCGACAAGCTGAGCCGGCAGGAGCAGACCAAGGCGCTGCGCTCGGTCAAGGCCGAGATCGCCACCTGGGGCGATGCCGGGCTCTATTCGGTGCAGTTGTTCTCCAGCCTGAAAAAGACCGGCATTGAAGAGGCCGAGGCGGTGTTCGCCGGCTGGCTCGACCTTGCCTTGCAAAAGCCCGAAAAAAAGGAGCCCCCGGATCAGGGAAATCCGGGGGCCAAAATGCTGTCTTGACGTGGTCAAGACTCCCGCTCAGGGAGGCGAAGCGGGAGACGGCCTTTGCCGTCCGCAGACTCTGATGCGGGTCATGGCGGAAAGTTCCGCGCGAATGCAAAATTTTCTGATAATCCATTGTGCGAGGTGTGCAGCATGAGCGGTAATGGCAGCTTTCCGGGATCCCGCATGCGCCGTATGCGGCGGGACGATTTTTCGCGGCGTCTGATGCGCGAGTCGGCGCTGACGCCCGACGATTTCATCTATCCGGTATTCGTGCTCGACGGCGCGGGACGCGTCGAGCCGGTCGCCTCCATGCCCGGCGTCCAACGCCAATCGCTGGACAAGCTGCTCAAAACGGCCGAACGCGCCGTCACGCTGGGCATTCCGGCGCTGGCCCTCTTCCCGGTGATCGAACCGGCGCTGAAATCGCTGGGGGCCGAAGAAGCCTACAACGACGACGGCCTCGCGCCCCGCGTCGTGCGCGCCTTGAAGCGCGAATTTCCCGAACTGGGCGTCATTACCGACGTCGCCCTCGACCCCTACACCAGTCACGGACAAGACGGCCTGATCGACGAAACGGGCTATGTGCTCAATGACGAGACGCTATCCGTGCTGACCCGGCAGGCGCTGTGCCATGCCGCCGCCGGCGCCGACGTGGTGGCCCCCTCGGACATGATGGACGGGCGCATTGGCCGCATCCGCATCGAACTGGAAAAGCGCGGCCTGATTCACACCCGCATCCTCGCCTATTCCGCCAAATACGCCTCCAGCTTCTATGGCCCTTTCCGCGACGCCGTCGGCTCGGCCGCCAATCTCGGCAAGGGCAACAAGCACACCTACCAGATGGATCCCGGCAACAGCAACGAGGCCCTGCGCGAAGTGGCCCT
Source organism: uncultured Dechloromonas sp. (assembly GCA_964518615.1). Lineage (GTDB taxonomy): Bacteria > Pseudomonadota > Gammaproteobacteria > Burkholderiales > Rhodocyclaceae > Azonexus. Next base: position 11,638 of record CAZFHE010000384.1, read on the forward strand.
CGACCTGGCCGAAGGCGCCGACATGGTCATGGTCAAACCCGGCATGCCGTATCTCGACATCGTCCGCCGGGTCAAGG
>CAZFHE010000385.1:0-4042 GCA_964518615.1 uncultured Dechloromonas sp.
TCGCCCCGACAGCGCGCGGCCGGCGTTTTCTCAATGTGCTGCTCGAAGGCTTTCTCGATGCGGATGCTTGAGGGCGGCCGGGCCAGGGCGACCGCCTCTAAAGCGGTTTGGGTTTCATTATTAACCCGGCAATCCAATGGATTGTATTGCCCCCCATCCCAGCCTTCCCCCGGCCATTGAAGATTGATACGAAGGGGCACGGCATGCCGTGCCCCTACACGGTTTCCGCCACGAAACAGTTCAATATGCAATGGCCGGTTCTATAGGGCGGGCGCCAACGGCACAGGAAAGAGCGTGGAAATTTGATTGTATTCTTGCCCCCATCCCAGCCTTCCCCTGATGCGACCCAACCGGAGAACCCCATGAGCCATTTGCGCGCCGGACTGACGATTGACTATTTCAACGCCCGTGGCAAGGGCTATTTGCCGGGGGCGCTGGGTGTCGAGATGACGGCCCTTACGCAGAACACCGCTGCCGGCCGGATGCCGTTGCGGCCATTGCACTTCGCGCCCAACGGTTTTCTTCACGCCGCCAGCGTGGTCGCGCTGGCTGATACCACCTGCGGCTATGCCACTTTCGCTCATTTGCCGCCCGGGGCCGAGTCGTTTACCACCATTGAACTCAAGAGCAACCACCTCGGCACGGTACGCGAGGGGGCCATCGCCTGCTTCGCCACGGCGCAGCATCTCGGGCGCAATACCCAGGTCTGGGACGCGGAAGTCAGCGACGAAGCCAGCGGCCGGAAGATCGCGCTATTTCGCTGCACGCAGATGGTTCTCTGGCCGAAGGTTTGAGCGTTTTTCTTGGCGCGTTTGTTGTCTGTGGCAGGCAGGGGGCAATAAGCGAAGCGCATTGCACCCTACGCCCTGCGCGCAACTCAGCCGATATCGCCATCGACGTAGTACCAGCGCCCGTCCTCGCGCACGAAGCGGCTCCGTTCGCGCAGGCGATGGCCGCGCCCGGCGACGCGGTAGCGGGCAACAAATTCGACGGTGGCATGGCTATCGTCCTGTTGCTGGTGGCGGCGCACCTCCAGCCCCAGCCAGCGGATGCCGGCCTCGTCGGCCAGATGCAGCGCTGGCGGGCGCGTCGTCGGGTGCCAGGTGGCCAGCAGATAGTCTTCCAGGCCCAACACGTAGGCGCTGTAGCGCGAGCGCATCAGGGCAAGCGCCGTGGCCGCCGCTGCCCCGCCGTGCAAGCGGGCGCAGCAGTCGGCATAGGCCTGGCCGCTGGCGCAGGGACAAAGACTCACGCCGCCTCGGGCTGCTCGCCGCCTAAAGCTTCGACCAGTTGCGGCAGGAAACGCGAGAGTTCGCCGGTCATCAGCGCGAAATCGGCGTCGAATTGCTCGTCGGCGCGCTCGGCGTTTTTCTCGGCCTCTTCCTTCAACAAATCGAGGAAGGCGAGACGCTTGACTTCCAGCTTGTCGCTGAGAATGAAGGAAATGCGGTCATCCCAGGTTAGCGCAAGCTTGGTCGGCTGCTTGCCGGCGGCCAGATGGGCCTTGATTTCGGCGCCGACCTCGTCGCCCAGCGGGTGGCGAACGTAGCGCACGGCGGCTTTTTCCTCGCCGGCTGCCTTCAATTCGCAATCGCGGTCGATGGTAAAGCCCGCCGGGCCTTCGCCATCGGCCAGCCAGCCAGCCATCGCCGATTGGGGCGATGATTGGGTATGCAAGGGCTTGAGCGGGAATTCATCGAGACAGTGGCGCAGGTGCTCGATCACCTCCTCGGCCTTGGCGGGGCTCGCGGCATCAATGGCGCACCAGCCGCCCGCCGGGTCAAGCCAGGCGAAGGTGCGCCGCCGGCGGGTGAAGGCGCGCGGCATCAACTCCTCGGTGACGCGCTCCTTCAATTCCTTCAATTGCCGGCGACCGGGCGCGTAGCCCTGCTGCTCTTCCATCGCCGCGGCCCGCTCGGCCACTTCCTCATTGATGACCGAGGACGGCAACAGGCGCTGCTCGACGTCCAGCGCGATCAGCCATTGGCGATTGAGCGAATGGACCAGCGCCCCATCCTGGCGCGGCGACACCCAGCCCCGGCTCATCGGCTGATTGCTCGGGCATTTGCTGAAAGGGCCACGGGCGAGTTGCGCCTCGAACTGGGCAAGCTCGATATTCCACGGCGTTGGCAAACGATATAACTGAAGATTCTTGAACCACATGTTTCTGACTCGCAAAAAGAAAGGCCGGTTCCGGCCGCGGCAGGGAAGAAGGAGCGCCGCCGCACACCAATCAGCGGCGGGCAAGTTTTGATTCGGGGGCGGAGTTTATCAGTCCGGAAAATAGCGCGTCGAACGTGATCCACTTCACGGATTTATTTCTTGCTTCGCAGTACACTTTGTGATAGGAGAATAGTGTTCCAAGGGAGAATCAACATGCTACACGCTTTCGCCAAAACCCTGCTCGCCTCGCTGCTCTGCGCGGCGGCCATCGGCGCCTCTGCCGCGCCCATCCTGATCAAGGAAACGGGCCTTGGCAACGGCCAATGGACCAACAGCCTGACGCTGCCGATGCAAAGCAAGCCCGCCAATTACTGGGCCGGCTTGCAGACCCTGGTCATCGACAATGACAACACCGTGCTCGCCTTCTGCGTCGATCCCTGGGAGGCCGCGCCGACCAGCAATCAGTATTACGAAACCGGCGATCTTTTCAGCATTTTCGGCAACAGCACGGCGAGTTTCATCAACGAGTTGTATTCCAAGTTCTACGCCAGCACGCAGGAAGACAGCGTGGCCGGGAAAAACGCGGCGGCCGGCTTTCAGCTCGCGCTGTGGGAACTCATCGCTGACCACGATTTCGTACTCGATGAAAGCGGCTTGGTGGCCACCAATGCCAAAACCAACCAGAACATCGTCGGCATTGCCAACGACATGCTGAGCCAGCTCAACGGCACGCTGGGCGACGACCTCTACAGCTTCGCCTTCTATGTCAGCGGCAAGGTCAATGGCGAAGGCGACATCACGGGCTACCAGGACTACCTGGTGGCTACCAAGACGCGGAACAACAACCCGGTGCCGGAACCCGCCAGCGCCCTGCTGCTGGTCACCGCCCTGGGCGGCGGCCTCTGGGTTGGCCGACGCCGCCAGAAATAAACGGCGCATCCCCTCCGCGCGAGGGGCGTAACAATGGGGACCTCGGTCCCCATTTTCATTGGGCCGCGCCCGGCGGCATCGCCGCAGTGGTTCAGCGCGAATATCAGATGTGTAAAAACCCTTGGCAGCAAACTGTGCGGGAGTTGGCGAGATTTTACTGAACAGACAACTGAACGCGCTTACCTGTCCGTGCCAGCATATCCACCAAGGCGTCAATGGTGAATTTAATGGCCTTCTTGTTGATTACGTCGGAAACACGCGGACGCGTCACGCCGAGAATTTCAGCCGCTTCCGCTTGTTTGAGCTGCTTCGCTTCAATCCAGTCCGCCAGTTCTGTCATCAAGGAATGCTTGATGGCCAGCTTCTCGGAGATGATGCGTTGCGATTCGGCCTTCAGCGCCGCCGCTTCCTCCGGCTCGAACCCCAAGTCAGCAAACACGTTGCCGCCGGCGGGGGTAATGTGCATGGATTGTGTCTCGATGCTCATTTCTTGCTCCTTTCCTGGATAACCGCCTTGTAGCGCGTGGCCGCGATATCCTTATCGCGTTTGCTGGTTGAAGCCGTTTTTTTCTTGAAGCAGTGCAACACATAAACCGCTTCCGGAAACTTGGCGACGTACATCACGCGGAACCAGCCATCATCGAGATTGATGCGAATTTCTTTCGTTCCCGCGCCCACCCCATCGAACGGCTTCCAGTCGTCGGGCTCAAGTCCCGCCTGAACCTGACTGAGCTGGTGTCCCGCCCCCTTGCGAGCATTAGGCGTGAAGATGTTGTCATCCTTGATGTCTCGCAGCGAAGACCCTCGCCAGTCAATCGGTTTTTCGCTCATACGCCTCCCTGATGTCAGTGTATCGAATTTTATACACGACGCAAGTCAGCATTCAGCGCTTCTTGAATACCAGATCCCAGACGCCGTGGCCCAGGCGCAGGCCGCGGTTTTCGAATTT
>CAZFHE010000386.1:0-7392 GCA_964518615.1 uncultured Dechloromonas sp.
CGGCACCGGCTATTCCTCGCTCAGCTACCTCAAGCAATTCCCGGTGCAGGCGCTCAAAATCGACCGCGCCTTCGTTTGCGAAATCGACGACGGCGGCGAATCGGTCAAGCTCGCCTCGGCCATCATCGCCATGGCCCACGAACTCGATCTGGTGGTGATCGCCGAAGGCGTCGAAAAGGATTGCCAACGCGACTACCTGCGCCGCCACGGCTGCGACCAGTTCCAGGGCTACCTGTTCGGCAAGCCCCAGCCGGCCTTTGAGCTAGCGAAACGACTGGCCCCCGGCCAATCCGACGCGCCGGCCTGATTCCGGCGTTGCCGCCCCAGCCGCCCGGGCGCGCAGTTGGCCGCAGGCGCCTTCGACATCCTGGCCGGCCGATTGGCGCAGCCGGGTCAGGATGCGGCGGCGGTTCAGGCTTTCCGCCAGCGCCGCCGCCCGTTCCGCCGCCGGGCGCTCAAAGCCCGCGCCTTCGACCGGGTTGAAGGGAATCAGGTTCATCATCGCGTATTTGCCGCTCAAGAGCCGGACGATGGCGTCCATCTCAAACTCGCTGTCATTGACGCCGGCAAGCAGGGTCCATTGATACTGGATGGGATGGCCGACGGCGCGGGCATAGGCTTCGCCCAGTTCGACCAGTTCGGCCGGGGCGATGCGCGGCGCGCGCGGCAAGAGATGGGCGCGCAATTCGGGATCGGTGGTGTGCAGCGACAGCGCCAGCGCGGGCTTGACCGTCTGCCGCGGCAGGCGCTCGAACACCCGGCGGTCGCCGACCGTGGAAAAAACCAGATTCTTGTGGCCGATGCCGCCAGCGGTGCCGAGAAGATCAATGGCTTCCAGCACATGATCGAGATTATGGGCGGGCTCCCCCATGCCCATGAACACGACGCGCCGGACCGGGCGGCGCGCCCGCGCGGCAACCACCTGGGCAACCATTTCGCCGCTGGTCAGCTGGCGCAAGAGGCCGTCGCGGCCAGTCATACAGAAACGGCAGCCGACCGCGCAGCCGACCTGGGTCGACACGCATAGGCCATCCTTTGGCAGCAGCACGCTCTCGACCGTCTGGCCGTCGGCCAGATCGACCAGCAGACGAAGCGAGCCATCGGCTCCGGGGTGTTCGGAGCGGACCCGGGCCAGCGCCGCCAGCCGTTCGCCCAGCGCCGGCAGGGCATTACGCAAGGCGAGCGGCAGATGCTTGTCGGCCGGTTTCTGGCGCGGGCCGGCATCCAGGGGGCGGGCGGCGGTCCAGGCGCGCAGGATGCGTTCCTCATGTTCGGGGCGCGCGCCGTGGGCGCGCAGGAATGCTCTGAGATCGGCGAGTCGCATGCTGTCGTGGCGCAAGAAATTTAACGGCTGGCGCTCGCCGATGCCGCCCCCAGGCCGCGGCCGACGCCCTTGGCGCGGGCGCGGGCGGCGGCGCGGGCATCGAGCCAGTTTTTCCAGGCGATCAGGCAGCCGAGCAGGATGAAAGCGCCGGGCGGCAACAGGGCCAGCAGGAAGCCGGGATAGTTTTCCGGCAGAAGTTGCAGGGGCGAAAGGCCAGGGATCACCATGTCGATGCCGGAGAATAGCGTGCCCGCGCCGATCAGCTCGCGCAGGCCGCCCAAGAGGGCCAGGGTCCATAGCATGCCGACGCCCATGAAAATGCCGTCGAACATGGACTGCAAGGGCGGGTTCTTGGCGGCGAAGGCTTCGACGCGGGCGAGCACGATGCAGTTGGTGACGATCAGCGGAATGAAAATGCCGAGCACCACATAGAGTTCGTGTAAACCCGCATTGAATGAGAGATCGACGATGGTGACCAGGGCGGCGACGATCAGGATGAAAACCGGGATGCGGATTTCATGCGGAATCAGGTTGCGCAAGAGCGCGATGGCGAGATTGGATAGCGCCATGACCAGAATGGTGGCCAAGGACAGCATGATGCCGTTGACCGCATTGGTGGTCACCGCCAAGAGCGGGCACAGGCCGAGCACCTGAACCAGCGAGGAATTCTGTTTCCAGACGCCGTTTGCGGCGATGGCGCGAAATTCGTTTCCCGAAATCATGGCTGGCCTCCTTCGGCAAACAGGCGATCAACGTTGGCCTCGGCCCACTGGACCGCCTTCAAGACGGCCTTGGCCACGGCGCGCGGCGTAACGGTGGCCCCGGCGCGGTAGCTGATGCGCCCGCCATCCTTTTTGAGCTTCCAATCCCGAGGCGGCATCTGTGCCAGCGACAGGCCGGCGAACTGGCCTATCCAGGGCCCAGGTTTGCTTTTGTCCTTTTTGGGCTCGATGAAATCGCCAAGGCCCGGCGTTTCCCGATGTTCCGTGACGCGCACGCCGGCGACCCGGCCATCGGCGCGCACGGCGATGATCAGGCGAATCTTGCCGGCATAGCCGTCGGGGGCCACCGCCTCGAACACCAGCGCCACCGGCTGGCCCGCCAGACGGGCGCGGTACAGCCGCGAGGGCTCGGCCAGACCCAGTTCGGGCGTTGGCGGCAGCAAGAGCGCATCGTCGAGCAGCGCGTTGTCGTATTCGCCGCGCGGCAGCACCTCGCTGATGCGCTGCATTTTTTCCTCGGCGGCCGAGGCCTCGATCGCGGGCAGGGTCCATTGGTAGGCAGCCGCCAGCAGGCCGGTAAAGACCATCACGAAAATGCACAGAATGACGGCCGTGCGCGCGGCCATGCCGGGCGCGGTGAATTCCCGGGCGGCGCTCATGGGCGGTCCTTCTTGCCGGCCTGCTTCATGCCGAACACCGGCGGCTGGCAGAGGAGATCAATCAGGGGCGCGCACAGATTCATCAACAGCACCGCGAAGGCGACGCCATCGGGATAGCCGCCGAAAACACGGATGACGTAGGCGAAAAGGCCCGCGCCCGCGCCAAAAATCAGCTTGCCGCGCGGCGTGGTGCAGCCGGTCACGGGATCGGTGGCGATGAAGAATGCGCCCAGCAGGACGCCGCCCGAAAAGAGGTGGAAGAGCGGATCGGCGAAGCGCTCGGGATCATAGAGCCACAGGCCGCCGGAAATCGCGGTCAGCGCGCCCATGAAAGCGAGCGGAACGTGCCAGCTGATGATCCGCTTTTGCCACAGCCACAGGCCGCCCAGGAGATAGGCAGCAGCCACCCATTCCCAGCCGCGCCCGGCGAAATGGCCGTAGAGCGCCGGATTGGCCAGGAGGCTTGCGACATCGCCGCCCTCCTCGCCGAGTTTCAGGGCGGTTTTCATGGCATCCAGGGGCGTTGCGCCGCTCAAGGCGTCGAAGCGCGGCGCGAGGCCGAAAATGATGTCGATCTGATCCTTCAGCGGCAATTGCAGGCCGGGATCCGGCCATTGCGACATCAGCGCCGGGAAGGCGACGATGCACACGGCAAAGGCGACCATCGCCGGGTTGAAGGGATTCTGGCCAAGGCCGCCGTAGAGATGCTTGGCGATGACAATGGCGAATAGCGTGCCGGTGGCGACCAGCCACCACGGCCCCAGCGGCGGAAAGCTCAGGGCGATCAGCCAGGCGGTGACGAGGGCCGAGCCGTCGGCCAGAAAAAGGCCCAGCGGTTTTTTCAACAGGCGCAGCATGGCCGCCTCGGTGACAAGCGCGGCGAGGCTGGCGATCAGCAACTGGACGAGAATGGCGGGGCCAATCTGCCAGACATAGGCGGCGATGCCCGGCAAGAGCGCAAGGCAAACCTTGAGCATCACGTTGCGGACGCTGGCGTCCTGCAAGAAGAAGGGGGCGGGGGCGATCATCATTCCTGGCTCTCGCTGGCCGGCGGCTTGGCTGGCTTGGGATGGCCCCGCTCAAGGCCTGCGCGGCGGGCCTCGATATCGGCGGCCGCGCGCTGCTGTTCCGGCGTGAGATGGTCGGTATTTTTCGGCTGCGCGGCCGCGCGCTGGGCCTTGGCCCGCTCGATGGCCGCCTGAATGGCCGACATTTTGGCCGCCTGCCCGGCATCGCCCGCCGGGGGCGTATCCGCCGCCTTTCTGGCGGCCTGGGCAAGCCTCTCGGCCTTCTCGGCTTTTTCGCGCGCCTCGCGCCTTTGCTTGAATTCGTAACGGGCCTTGGCCTCGTCAGCCGCGTTTTTCTCGCGCTCGCGCGCCCAGATCTCGCTCTTGGCAAAGCGGAAGTAATGCACCAGCGGAATGCGCGACGGGCAGACATAGGCGCAACAGCCGCACTCGATGCAGTCGAACAGCGCGTATTCCTGCGTCTTGCCAAAATTTTTGGCGCGCGCGAACCAGTAGAGCTCGAAAGGCTGCAATTCGTGCGGGCAGACCTCGGCGCAGGCAGCGCAGCGTATGCAGGGCATTTCCGGGGCCTTGGGCGGAAAGAGCCGGGCCGAATGGGCGATCAGGCAATTGGTGGCCTTGACCACGGGGGCGCGGCCATCGGGCAGCAGAAAACCCATCATCGGCCCGCCCATGATCATGCCGTCGGTATCTGGCAGCGGCCCGGCCAGGGCCAGCAGCTCGTCCATCGGCGTACCCAGCAAGACCTCGTAATTCTGCGCCTGGCGGACATTGCCGGCCACCGTGATGAGGCGCGAGACGACCGGCTCGCCGTGGGCGATGGCGCGCCAGGCGGTGTAGGCGGGGGCGACATTGAAGCACTGCACGCCGAGCTCGGTCGAGCGCTTGGCGGCCGGCACTTCCTTGCCGGTCAGCACGCGGATCAATTGCTTGGCGCCGCCCGCCGGATACAGCGTCGGCACGTCGATGACCGCGAAATCCTCGCCGGCGGCGGCGACCGCGGCGCGCATCGCGCAAACGGCTTCCGGCTTGTTGTCCTCGATGCCGATCAAGACCTTCTTGGGCTGCATCAGGTCGCGGAACACGCCGATGCCGCGCACCACGTCGGCGGCGCGCTCGCGCATCAGAACATCGTCGCAGGTGATGAAGGGTTCGCACTCCGCGCCATTGATGACCAGTTCTTCCATCGCCACGTTTTTTGCTGGCGCGAGCTTGCCGTGGGTCGGAAAAACCGCCCCGCCCAGGCCGACGACGCCCGCGCCTTGCAAATAGCGGCGAATCTCGTCCGGGCTCGCGGCGGCGTGGTCGAAGGGCTCTCGCGCCATCCAGCGATCCTCCCCGTCCGGCGCGATGATGACGCAAGGGGCGGCAAGGCCCGAGGGATGCGGCTGGACGTGCGGTGCGATCTCGATCACCGTGCCCGAGGTCGGCGCATGCACGGCGGCCGAAATCCAGCCGTCGGCCTCGCCGATCACTTGCCCCTTCAGCACCTTGTCGCCCGCCGCGACCACGGGCCGAGGCGTGCCGCCTATGCTCTGGTGCAGGGGCACGACGAGGCGCGAGGGCAGCGGCGCATCAGCAATCGGCAGACCGGCCGACTGCGTCTTGTGGGCCGGCGGCTTGACCCCGCCCTTGAAGCGAAACAGCCGCGTCAGCATCAGGCTGCCTCCCGGGCGGGGAGAGGCGGCGCGAGCGGGATGACCCGCGCGGGATGCTTCCACTTCCAGTTTTCGATGTTCTCGCCGATGGGCCGCATGCGGATGCATTCGACCGGACAGGGCGGCAGGCACAGCTCGCAGCCGGTGCACTGGCTGGCGATGACGGTGTGCATCTGCTTGGCGGCCCCGACGATGGCATCCACCGGGCAGGCCTGGATGCACAGCGTGCAGCCGATGCAGGTGGCCTCGTCGATGACGGCGAGCGCCCTGGGCTTTTCCTCGGCATCGAGCGGCTTCACTTCGCGGCCCAGCAGGTCGGCCAGGCGCTGCACGCCTTCCGCGCCGCCCGGCGGGCAGCGATTGATATCGCATTCGTCCTTGGCGATGGCCTCGGCATAGGGCTTGCAGCCGGGATAGCCGCACTGGCCGCACTGGGTTTGCGGCAGGATGGCCTCGATCTTGTCGACCAGCGGATCGCCCTCGACCCGGAACTTGATCGAGGCGAAACCAAGGGCGGCCCCGAGCAAGAGCGCGCCCAGAGCCATGATGGCGATGGCGAGCAGGATCATTGGTATTTATCCAGGCCGGAAAAGCCCATGAAGGCCAGCGCCATCAGGCCGGCGGTGACCATGGCGATGGCCGTGCCGCGAAAATAGGCGGGTACGTCCGCGCCTTCCATGCGCTCGCGAATGCCGGCGAAGAGAATCAGCACCAACGAGAAGCCGAGCGCGCTGCCCGCGCCGAAGAGCAGCGATTCGACAAAGTTGTAGCCATTGCTGACATTGAGCAGCGGCACGCCGAGCACGGCGCAATTGGTGGTGATCAGCGGCAGGTAGATGCCCAGCGTCTGTTGCAGGGTTGGCGAGGTCTTGGCGATGACCATTTCGGTCAACTGGACGATGGCCGCGATGGTGACGATAAAGGACAGGGTGCGCAGATACTCCAGGCCAAAGGGCATCAGCAGGTAATGGTCGATGACGTAACTGGCCCCGGTCGCCAGGGTCAGCACGAAGGTCGTCGCCGCGCCCATGCCGTAGGCCGTCTCCAGCTTCTTGGACACGCCCATGAAAGGACAGAGGCCAAGAATCTTGACCAGCACGACGTTGTTGACCAACACCGCGCCGACGAGAATGAAGAGGTAGTGGCTCATGGATGGGGGGGAGCGAGAGGCCGCGTATCGGCAAGCGCGCCCCTGGCGCGCTGTCTTAGGCTGTCGGCCCCCGCCCTCCCCCGCTTGCGGAGGAAGGCCGGGATGGAGGCGAAGGGCGCGGGAAAGACCATGAACAGTCCAAAATCGCCTCAGCGCCCTTTCTGGCCCATCACCCGCGCCAGGGTTTCTGCCACCTCGGCCACCAATTCCGGGCCACGGTAGATGAAGCCGCTGTAGAACTGCACGAGGCTTGCGCCGGCGCGGATTTTCTCGGCGGCGTCCTCGCCGCCCATGATGCCGCCGACGCCGATAATGGGCACTTCGCCCGAGAGCGCCGCGGCCAGCTTTTTCTGCACGGCGGTCGATGGGCGAAATACCGGCGCGCCCGACAGGCCGCCGGCTTCATCGCCATTCGGCAGGCCCTCGACGCCTTCGCGCGACAAGGTGGTATTGGTGGCAATCACCGCATCGAAGCGGTGCCGGCGTAGCGCATCGGCAATCGCGGCAATCTGTTCGTCGTCGAGATCGGGCGCGATTTTCAGGGCCATCGGCACGTACTTGCCGTGGCGGTCGGCCAGTTGCCGCTGGCGGGCCTTGAGCCGAGAGAGCAGATCGTCGAGCGCCTCGTCCTTCTGCAATTCGCGCAAATTCTTGGTATTGGGCGAGGAGATGTTGACGGTCACGTAGCTCGCGTCGTTGTACACCTTGTCGAGACAGATCAGGTAATCCTCGGCCGCCTTGTCGATGGGCGTCGTCGCGTTCTTGCCGATATTGATCCCGAGTATGCCGCCCTTTTTCGGGAATTCGGCGCGGCGCACGTTTTCCAGCAGGCGGTCGACGCCGGCGTTGTT
>CAZFHE010000387.1:0-2179 GCA_964518615.1 uncultured Dechloromonas sp.
TCGATCTTCTCCGGCCTGGTCGAGATGGCGGTGTTCCCCGGCGAATCCGGGGAACTCGGGGTTCTGCCCAAGCACACGCCCCTGCTCACGCGCATCAAGCCCGGTACCATCCGTCTGAAGATACCGAATCAAGTCGACTACGATTTGGTTTATGTCTCCGGCGGCATGCTGGAAATTCAGCCGGACATGATCACGGTGCTCGCCGATACGGCGATCCGCGCGCATGATCTGGATGAAGCCAAGGCGCTGGAAGCCAAGAAGCGCGCCGAGGAGGCTCTCGCCAACCGGCAGGCCAAGATGGACTACGCCGCGGCGGAAGCCGAGCTGGCGCAAGCCATTGCTCAACTCCGGGCCATTCAGCGCCTGCGCAAGCATACGCACTGAGCGTATTCCTTCGGGAATCCAAAAAAGGGCAGCCAAGGCTGCCCTTTTTCTATGCTGAACTGGCTTGGATGCCTATCGAAATGCGGCGCTGGCTTGGTCATGCAACATGACCATCCCTTGTGCAGGCTCCTGAATCACAGCCGCGCTATGCAGGATGATTGCTTTTGACCGATTTGTCGGATCCCGCATTCCACGGCGCGACCTTGAAGAGTAGCAGCATGCCGGGGAAGGCCAGCGCGAAGCAGAGCCAGAAGAAATTGGTCCAGCCCAGCCCTTCGATCAGCCAGCCGGCGGTGGCGTTGATGAAGGTGCGCGGCACCGCCATCAGGCTGGTGAATAAGGCCAGTTGGGTGGCGGTATAGGCCGGGTGCGTGGCTCGCGCCATGAAGGCGACGAAGGCGGTGGTTCCCAGACCCACGCCCAAGGCTTCGCCGCCGATCACGATGGCCAGCGCAATCAAGCGAGTGGCGTTCGATTCGGCGGGGCCGAGCCAGGACATCCAGACGAAGCCGAGGGTGGCGAGGAGCTGGACCACGCCAAACACCCACAGCGCCCGGTTGATGCCGAGCTTGAGCATCCAGATGCCGCCGAGAATGCCGCCGATGACGGTCGGCCACAGGCCGGCATTCTTGGCGATGATGCCGATTTCGGTCTTGCTGAAGCCCATATCGAGGTAAAAGGGCGTGGCGAGCGCGGTGCAGAGCGAATCGCCGAGCTTGTAGAGGAAGAGGAAGGCGAGCGCCAGGAGCGCAGAGCGCACGCCGTGGCGGCCAAAAAATTCGCGAAAGGGTTCGACCACCGCATCGCGCAGGGTGCGCGGGGTACCATGGGCGGCAAGCGGCTCGGCGACGCTCAGGGTCATCAAGAGGCCCGGCAGCATGAAGGCGGCGGTGATGACAAAAACCTGGCTCCAAGGCAGATGATCGGCCAGGATCAGCGACAGCGAGCCGGGAACCAGGCCGGCAATGCGATAGGCATTCACATGGATGGCGTTGCCCAAGCCCAGTTCGGCATCGGGCAAAATTTCGCGCCTGAAGGCGTCGAGCGCGATGTCCTGGGTGGCCGAGAGAAAGGCCAGCAAGGCCGTCAGGCCGACCACCAGCGTCAGGTGATCGGCGGGCGCGAATTGCCCTAGCCAGGCGATGGAAGCGATCAGGCCGACTTGCGAGACGAACATCCAACTGCGCCGCCGGCCGAGCCAGGGCAGGATGCCGTAGCGATCGAGCAAGGGGGCCCAGACGAATTTCCAGGTGTAGGGAAACTGGATCAGCGCGAAAGCCCCGATGGCGCGCAGCGACAGGCCCTCGGTTTTCAGCCAGGCCGGCACCAGATTGAGCAAGAGGTAGAGCGGCAAGCCGGAGGCGAAGCCGGTGAAGATGCAGATCAGCATCCGCCGGTTGCACAGCGCAGCGAGCCAGGCGGGCATCAGCGCTGCTGCGTCAGGCGATAGACCGCCAGGCTACCCAGGAAATTGAGCTCCTCCGCGTTGTCGTTGTCGACCGGTTGACCGTGCTCGTCGAGCACTTGGCGCTCGCGGATCAATAGCCCCATGCGCTGGCACAGCGCCTCGAAATCGAGCAGGGTGAAGAAGCGCACATTGGGCGTGTCGTACCACTGATAGGGCAAATCCTCGGACACCGGCATTTGGCCATCGAGCACCGAGCGCAGGTTCTTCCAGTAGGCGAAATTGGGGAAGGAAACCACCGCCTCCCGCCCCACGCGCAGCATTTCGCGCAGAATGTCCTCGGTATGGCGCACCGTTTGCAGGGTGCGCGACAGCACGACGTGATCGAAC
>CAZFHE010000388.1:0-1745 GCA_964518615.1 uncultured Dechloromonas sp.
TGCAATCTGTGCGTCGACGAAATCGAATCCGGCCGCACCCCCTATTGCGTACAGGCTTGCATGATGCGCGTGCTCGACATCGGCCCGATCGAGCAATTGCGGGAAGGAAGCTATCCGACCAAGGCGGTCGGCCCCCATGAAACGGTCGTGCGCGCGGTGAAAAATTTCGCCAACCCGGAATTGACCCGGCCTTCCATCGTCTTCGTGCCCCACAGCCAGGGCAGGATGGACAAATCTTAAAACGGCGATCAAATTCCAATATTCAATATTCTTTCCTGTGCCGCTGCCCCCCTCCCTAGCCCCCCCCGCAAGCGAGGGAGGGAAGGCCGGGATGGGGGCGGCCATACCATCCCTTTGCTTGCCGGATCAATCATTACGCAGAGCCGCCGATGCCGACCGAACCTTCTTCCGCCCCGACGCCAAGCGACGCCGCGCCGTGGCGCGCGCTGCTGGCCGAGGATTTGTCCCTGCTCGCCCGCCTGCACGGTGCCGAACTCGATGCCGAAACCTTGGGGGCGCTCAAGGCGGCAGAATTTCCGGCCTGTCTCGCGCTGCCGCCAGGCAGCCGCGAGGGAGAGGAAGCGCGGCGCCTGATGGCGCAAACCCTGGCTGGCGGCGATCCGGTTTTTGATCTGGCGCTCGACGATCTGGCCGCCGATTACGCGGCGATCTATCTGACCGGGCGCTACCATGCCTCGCCCAATGAATCGGCCTGGCTCGACCCGGATGGACTGGAGCGCCAGGGCCCGATGTTCGCGGTACGCGAGTGGTACCAAAAATACGCGCTGGCCGCCGGCGACTGGCGCAAGCGTCAGGACGACAATCTTTGCCTGCAACTGCAATTCATCGCCCATCTTTGCCGCATCGCCGACGACAAGGCGGGCTGGCGGGCGGTGGCGGATTTTCTCGACGGCCATGTACTGCGCTGGCTCAACCGATTCGCCGAGCGCGTCGCCGGGCGCGCCGCGACCCCGTTCTACGCGGCGCTCGGCATGCTGAGCGCCGATACCCTGCACACCCTGCGCGCGGCCCTGGTCGTCCTTGCCGATGCCCCGCTGCCCGGGCGCGGCGAAGAAGTCCGGCCGAAGGAGGAGATGCCGCCTAGCCTCGGCTGCGGCGATTCCGTCGCCTTCGCGCCGGGCGCCGGCCCCGGTTGGTAAGACTTGGTAACACTTGGTCGATTGGGTAGCCGCGCCCGAATGCTCCGGCCCCGGGATGGGATGCCGAATGGCATGAAACCCGGGCGTCCACGTTGCCCATCCGCGCCGCGCCGTCTATCGTGCAGCCAGCCTTTCTTCTCCTCTTATTATCCCGGCAACCCAATCTCCATGTTCTTTCCCGTGCCACAGCCCCCCACCCTGACCCTCCCCCGCAGGCGGGGGAGGGAATCTGACTCCTTCCCCCGCGAGCGGGGGATGGCTGGGATGGCTGGGATGGGGGCAACAAGACAATCTGTTTGCTTGCCGGGTTAATAGGTCCGTAATGCCCCAGCCCAGCCCTTTACCCAATCCGCCTCCTAGGCACTGGCCTCGGCGTCTGGACGCCTGGTGGGCGGCGCGGCTGCGGCGCAAGATTGTGCTGGCCATGCTGGCCGCCTCGGCGCTCGCTTCCCTCTTGCTGCTCCTGGTTTTTTTCGCGGTCTATCGCAGCCAGCTCGAGCAGGAGCGCAGCGTCGCCTCGATGCAGATCAGCCGCCTGCTCGAAGCCGCGCTCGAAAACGCCATGCTCAAGCGCGACGTGCCGGG
>CAZFHE010000389.1:0-2233 GCA_964518615.1 uncultured Dechloromonas sp.
TCAGAATCAAGTCGGCCACCGCCACCGTCGCCGCCATTCGCCAGGTTTATTGGCAGGTTTCCGGCCTGCACAAGCTCGATGCGCTGACCCGCATCCTCGAAGTCGAGGACAATTTCGACGCCGCCATCATTTTCGTGCGCACCAAGACCGCCACCGTCGAACTGGCCGACAAGCTCAACGCCCGAGGCTACAGCGCCGCCGCGCTGAATGGCGATCTCAACCAGCAGATGCGCGAGCGCGTCATCGAGCAACTGAAATCCGGCGCGCTGGATATCGTCATCGCCACCGACGTCGCCGCTCGCGGCATCGACGTGCCGCGCATCAGCCATGTGGTGAATTACGACATCCCCTACGACACCGAAGCCTATGTGCACCGCATTGGCCGCACCGGCCGCGCCGGCCGCGCCGGCAACGCCATCCTGTTCGTCGCGCCGCGCGAAATCCGCATGCTGCGCACCATCGAGCGCGCCACCCGGCAGCCGATCGCGCCGCTGACCCTGCCCTCGCGCACCGACGTGACCAATAAGCGCATCGCTGCCTTCAAGGAAAAGGTCGCCGAGGTGATGAATGCCGAAGGTCTCGACTTCTTCGCCAACATCGTCTCGCAAATCGCCGAGGAACAAGACGTCAGCGCCGAGGAAGTCGCCGCCGCGCTGGCCATGATGGCGCAGACAGGCAAGCCCTTGCAGATCGCCGGCGACGATCCCGCCCCCCGCCCCGCGTTGCGCGACGAACGCCGCCCGGCCAGTTTCGGCGAGCGCGAAACCAAGCCGCGTTTCGAGGGACGCGGCGATCAGCCCCGCTTCGAGCCGCGCGGCGAGCGCGCCCGCTTCGACGACAAGCCCCGCCGTCCGTCCGCCAGCGGCGACATGGTGCGCTACCGCATCGACGTGGGCCGCGACCACGGCGTACAAGTCAAGGACATCGTCGGCGCCATCGCCAACGAAGCCGGCATCGACAGCCGTTTCATCGGCCGTATCGGCCTCTACGATGAATCGAGCACGGTCGAACTGCCGGCCGGCATGCCGGCCGAGGCGGCCAACGCCTTGAAACGCACCCCCGTGCGCGGCGCGCCGATCAACCTGCGGCCCGACGAAGGCCGCCCGGACACCGGCGAGCGCAAATTCAAGAAGAAACCCTACGGCGACCGCTGAACGCGGTAGAGGACGCAGTAGAGAATTATCAGGCGGCGACGCCGGACTCCGGCCCGGCCTCCCGCCGCCTGGATATCGAGCCGGCGCCCCAACGGGGCGATTTCCGGCAGGCGAGGCCGAGCGACGTAGCGCTCACTCGAACGGCGTGCTGTTGGGGGCCTCGTATGCCTCGCGCGTGACCTGGTTCATGGGCAGGTTCAATGCCCGGTTGCCGGGCGGAATCGGCTGGATGAACCAGCGGTCATGCAGTCTCTTCATTTCGCCGCTCTGCATCAGGCGCTCCAGGGTTTTGTTCACCTCGGCAACGAAGGCGGTATCGCCCAGGGGCAGCATGCATGCGAAGGCATCCGGCAGGGCGCCGTCCATGGCGTGGAGCGCGATCGCCTGCCCGGCCTCGCCGAGTTGAAGGCGTTCGCTCGCCAGAAGAGGCATGGCTGCCACGAAGGCATCGGCTTGTCCCTGCAACAAGGCCAGCATGCCGTTGCGATTGCTGCGCACGGGGAGCACGTCCGCGCCCATGGCGCGCAGCCGGCTGGCGGTGATGGTGCTTTCCACCACGGCGGTTTTTCCGGTCGGACTCATGGCGTCGGGCGCGCGCGTGGCGACGCCGCTTTCCGCCACGTAGAAGGTGTGCGAAAAGCTGACCTGGCGCGCCCGGCTTTGGGTATTCGAGGTCGTGGCGCATTCCATATCCACGGTATGGGTCGCGATGAGCGGAATGCGCGTGCTAAGCGTCACCGCGTTCCAGCGGATGTTCAGTTGGGGTAAACCCAGGGCTTCTTGCAGATCGTCGGCCACGGCTTTGGATATATCCACGCCAAAGCCCATGGGCTGACCTTGGTACAGGTAGCTGAACGGCACGGCGTTTTCCCGGTAGGCCAGAACCAGGGTGCCGGTCTGGCGGATGCGTTCGAGCCGGCTCGCGGCGGCGGATTCCGGCGGGGCGGAGGGCTCCGTGGCCGAGGCGCTGGCGGCCAGCGCGGCGGCGATGGCGAAGAGGCAAAGACGAGCAGCTTGCATGGTGGTTTCTCTCAGAAGGCGAGTTCGCGGATCAGCACGATGGCCATGGGTTTGAGTTG
>CAZFHE010000390.1:0-8528 GCA_964518615.1 uncultured Dechloromonas sp.
CTGACCGTCGGGCTGGATGCGCAGCGCCTGGCGATGCTGCGGGGGGTGCTGCCCCGCCATGCGGGCATCGGCTGTTTCGACCAGGATGTTTTTGTCAATGCCGTCGGCGGGGTCAAGATCGCCGAGCCGGCGGCCGATCTGGCGGTGCTGATCGCCATCGCCTCGTCCATGAAAAACCGGGCGCTGCCGGCCAAGCTGGTCGTATTCGGCGAAGTCGGTCTGGCGGGCGAGATACGCCCGGCGCCGCGCGGCCAGGAACGCTTGCGCGAGGCGGCCAAGCTCGGTTTCACGCAGGCTCTGATTCCCGAGGCCAACCGGCCGAAGCAAGCCATTCCCGGCATGACGGTGATTGCCGTGCGCCGGGTCGAGGAGGCGGTGGCGCGGCTGCGTGAGTTGGACTAAGCTCTGCCCGGGCAGACCGAATCCATGTTCAATTTATCCCGCTATTTCTCCACGGTCAGTTTCATCCTGATCGTTCTGGCAGCTGGCGTGTTCGGCCCGCTTTACCGGCAATTGGCGCAGCAGCAGATCGAAAGCCTGGCCGAAAGCCGCAATGTGGCCATGGCCCGTCTCTTCGAGGAGGCGCTGCGAGAGCCGCTCAATGACTTGCTGGAAGCCTCGCTTGGCCGCGATGCCGAGTCGCTCCGCCAGTCGGACGAGGTCGCCCGGCTTCGCGAACAGCTCGCTTCCCTGACGCGCAACACGGCCCTTGTCCAGTTGCGGCTCTACAACCGCCTGGGCGTCGTCGTGTTCGCCACCGACCCGCTCCAGATCGGCGACAGCGGCCTGAATAGCCCGGGTTTTCGCGCGGCCCTGACCGGGACCGCCGGCAGCCGCCTCAGTCGCCATGCCGATGTCGTCACCTTCACCGGCGAGCTCGCGAAACTGGTGGCGCACATCAGCCATGTTCCCTTCATGGACCCGGATGGCGCGGTCGGGGGCGTATTCGAGCTCTACCAGGACGTGACGCCCTTCATGCAGCAGTCGCAGAAGAGCGAGCGCTGGGTGACGGCGGGCGTTTTCGCCATTTTTGGCGTGCTGTTCTTCATGCAATATCTGGTGGTGCGGCGCGCCCAGGGGGTCATCACCGAGCAGGCGGGACGCCTGAAGGCGGCGCGCGATACCCTGGAATTGCAGGTCGAGGCGCGCACCGACGAATTGAAGCGGACCAATCTCCAGTTGCAGGGCGAGATCGCCGAGCGCCGCCAGGCCGAGAGCCAGCTCAATTTCCTGGCCTGCCACGATCCGCTGACCGGGCTTGCCAATCGCCGCTGTTTCATCGAGCGCCTGAACGCGCGCCTTGACGAGGCGCGCGATGGCCGGCTGCCCTTGGCGGTGCTCTTCATCGACCTCGACCAGTTCAAGCAGGTCAATGACTCGCTCGGCCACAGCGTCGGCGACGAATTGCTGATCGCCGTCGCCGCCCGGCTCACCGAGCAGTTGCGCCTGGTCGATATGCTGGCTCGCGTCGGCGGCGACGAGTTCGTCTGCCTGATGGAAGAGGTGCGGGGTGACGACGAAGTGGCCATCGTTGCCGGCGAAATCGTCGATGCCTTTGTGAAGCCCTTCCGCCTGGGCGATCACGAATTGTTTTTGTCGGCCTCGGTCGGCATCAGCCTCTTCCCGCGCGATGGGGCGGGCGGGCTCGAACTCCTGCGCAATGCCGATACGGCCATGTACCGGGCCAAGGCCATGGGTCGCGGCGAATATAGTTTCTATACCCCGGAAATGACGCGCGATGCGCGAGAGCGCATCCGCATAGATAATCTGTTGCGCAAGGCGCTGGAGCGGCGGGAATTCGTGGTTTATCTCCAGCCTCAGGTGGATACGGCCAACGGCAGCCTGGTCGGGGCCGAGGCGCTGCTTCGCTGGCGCAGTCCGGAGCTTGGGCTGGTGCTGCCCAATCTTTTCATTCCGCTGGCCGAGGATTCGGGCGTCATCGTGCCGCTCGGCGCCTGGGTGCTGCGGGAAACCTGCCGCCAGGTCCGCCGCTGGGACGAGAAGGGTTTCGCGCTGCCGATGGTGTCGGTCAATGTGTCGGTGCGGCAACTGGAGCGCCCGGAATTCGCCGACACGCTGCGCGAGATCCTCGAAGAAACCGGCATGGACCCGGCCCGGCTCAAGCTGGAATTGACCGAGTCGGTGCTGATCGGCATTGGGGACGCCTGCGGGGAATTGCAGCGCCTGCGCGCCCTGGGCGTGAGTCTCGCGCTCGATGATTTCGGCACCGGCTATTCCTCGCTCAACTATCTGCGGCAATTGCCGGTGCAGCAATTGAAAATCGACCGCTCCTTCATTACCGGCATCGGCAATAACAGCGGCGACGAGGCGATTATCCGCACCGTCATGCAACTGGCCGCCAGCCTGGGGTTTGAAGTCGTTGCCGAGGGCGTCGAGACTCCCGAACAGGCCGAATTTCTGGCCACTCTCGGCTGCCAGCAATTGCAGGGCTATCTGCACGGGGCGGCGGTCGCGCCGGCGGATTTCATCAGCCGCTGGGGCAAACCTTGATCGCTCTGGCTTGGCGGCTGCTCGGACGGGAGCTGCGTTCGGGCGAACTGCGCCTCTTGTTCGCCGCGCTCGCCATTGCCGTGGCGGCGGTCTGCGCCGTCGGCTTTTTTGCCGATCGCGTGCATCTGGCCCTCGAACGCGAGGCGCAGCAATTGATGGGCGGCGATCTGGTACTCAGCGCCGATCATCCGCTCCCCGAGGCCTACCGCGAAGAAGCGGCGAGGCGAGGGGCAAGGATGGCCGAAACCCGGGTTTTTCCGAGCATGGTCGGTTTTGCCGGGGGGGCGCAATTTGCCGCGCAGTTGGCCGATATCAAGGCGGTCAGTTCCAGTTATCCCTTGCTTGGCCGGCTGTCGGCGGCAAGCCGCCTGGGCGAAGCCGGCGCGCCGGCGGCCGGCGGGCCGCAAGGGGGCAGCGTCTGGCTCGATGAGCGCCTGGCCACGGCGCTGGGGGCGGCCCCGGGCGATGCCGTCACGCTTGGCCGGGCCTCGTTGCGGGTGGCGGCCATCCTGACCCTGGAACCGGATCGCGGCATCAGCTTTTTTGGCCTTGCGCCTCGCCTGATGATGCATCTCGACGACGTGCCGGCCACCGGGCTGCTGCAATTCGGTTCGCGCGTGCGCTACCGTCTGCTCCTGGCTGGCGACGCCTCTACCATCGACGCGCTGCGCCCCTGGCTGGAAGCCCGCCTGGAACGCGGCGAGCGGCTCGAAGACGCCAGCAACGCGCGCCCGGAAATCCGCAGCGCGCTGGAGCGGGCCGAGCGCTTTCTGGGTCTTGCCACCCTGCTGACGGTGATTCTCGCCGCCGTCGCCGTGGCGCTCGCGACCCGCCGCTATCTGCAACGTCATCTCGACGCCTGCGCCGTGATGCGCTGCCTGGGCCTGACCCAGAAGCGCCTGTTGCGCCTGCACGCCCTGTTGTTCTTCTGGCTGGCGCTCTTGGCCACGGCGGCTGGCAGCCTTGTTGGCTATGGCGCGCATTTTCTGCTCGCGGACGGTTTTCTCGGACTCATCGCCGTGCAACTGCCGCCGCCCGGCTGGCGGGCGCTGGGCCACGGCGCGGCGGTGGCGGCGGTGCTGTTGTTTGGCTTCGCGCTGCCGCCCTTGCTGCAACTGGCCCGGGTGCCGACCTTGCGCGTGCTGCCCCGCGAACTCGGCCCGCCAAGGCCATCCTTGTTTGGCGGCTATTTGCTCGGCAGCTTCTTGCTGGGCGGCCTGATCCTCATCGTCGCTGGCGACGCCCGCCTGGGCGCGCTGGCGATCGGCGGCTTCGCCGGGGCGCTGGCGCTTTTCTGGCTGCTCGCCCGGCTGCTGCTCGCCGGCATCGCCCGCCTGCGCGGCGCGGGCGGCCCGGGCTGGCGTCAGGGCCTTGCGAACCTCGCGCGCCAAGCGCCAGCCGCCAGCCTGCAAATCGTCGCGCTCTCCATCGGCATCATGGCCATGCTGCTGCTCACCGTCACCCGAGGCGAATTGCTCGCCGCCTGGACTCGTTCGCTGCCGCTTGACGCGCCCAACCGCTTCGTCATCAATATCCAGCCCGAGCAGCAAGAGGCGGTGGCGGCGGCGCTCTCCGCCTTCGGCATCGAGGCGGAACTTGCGCCCATGGTGCGCGCCCGCCTCATCGCCATCGCCGGCCGGCCAGTGACGGCGGCCAGCTACCCGGAGGACGAGCGCGCCCAGCGCCTGATCGAGCGCGAATTCAATCTCTCCTGGCGCGATACCTTGCCGCCCGGCAACCAGATCAGCGCCGGGCGCTGGTTTGAGTCGCAAGAATCCGGGCAGGGAAGGGGAGGGGGAGCGGAGCAGGGGGTGGCCTCGGTCGAGGAGGGCTTGGCCCGCACGCTGGGCATCGCGCTGGGCGACGAATTGCTGTTCTCGGTCGCCGGCATCGAGCGCACGGTGCGCGTTACCAGCCTGCGCAAGCTCGCCTGGGACTCGATGCGCGTCAATTTCTTTGTGCTGACGCCCTCGGGCGTCATCGACGACCTGCCCGCCAGCTATATCACCAGCTTCCACCTGCCGGAATCGCCGCAACCCTCCCTCCCCCGCGCGCGGGGGAGGGCCGGGGAGGGGGGGGCAGCTAGTGCTGACACTTCTTCCTCCCATCCCAACCTTCCCCCGCACGCGAGGGAAGGAGATAACCCGCCATCGGCGGCGAAGGCCGATCTCGGCCTCGAACTGGTCAGCCGTTTCCCGAATCTGACGGTCATCGACATCGCCGCCGCCATCGCGCAGGTACGCACCGTGATGGATCGGGTGGCCGGCGCGGTGCGCTTCATTTTCTTGTTCACGCTGGCGGCCGGCGGCATCGTGCTGCTTTCGGCGTTGTTGTCGATGCTCGACGAGCGGCGCTATGACCTCGCGGTGATGCGCGCCCTGGGCGCTCGCCGCCGGCAATTGGCCTCCGCCTTGCTGGCGGAACTCGCGGTGATCGGCGGCAGCGCCGGTCTGCTGGCGGCGGGGGGCGCTCTGCTGGTCGGCCAACTCATCGCCCGCCAAGCCTTCCAGCTGGACATGACGCCAGCCCTGTGGCTCCCGCTACTGGCCGCGCCGGGCGGCGCGCTCGCGGCCATCGCCATCGGCTGGTGGGCCGTGCGCCGCCTGCTGGCAACGCCAGCGCTGATTCTGCTGCGCGGCGGGGTTTGAGAGAGCGACCCTGAAAACCAGGCGGATCGCCCGCGACCTCGGCCCGCCAGGGTTTTGGCGATGGGCGATCCCCTTGAACCGGCTATTAACCGGCTATTTGAGCAATCCGCGCGCCCGGGCTTGGGCGGCGTTGAGCAATAGGGCGGTTTCTTCGCGGTAGGGCTGGCTGAATAGCGGCGTCTCGCCAAGCTTGGGCGCGCCCAGGATGAGTAGCGCGCCGTCCGGATGTTGCTCGAACCAGGATTGAATGCTGGCGGGCGATCGCAATTCTTCGATGGGGCGCTTGAGCCTGCCGAAAAACTGGTACTGATTGTGATAGGTACCGTTTATTCCCACCGCAATGCCGCGTTGTTGCAGCTTTGCGATTTCTTGCGCCATGGGCCGAACGTCATGGCGAAGCCAAAGATTGTCGGCGGCGTAGAACTGGATCAGAACGAAGAAGGCGGCCCCGAGGCTTGCCAGCGACGCGATGCGCCGCTCCGCCCGGCTGCCGAGCCAGAGCAGCAGGATCGCCGCCAGTATCAGCGCAATGCCCGGCCATTGCGGCAGATCGATGGAGGGATCGAGCTTGCCGATCAGGCCATCCGGCGCAAACACGATCATCGCCGCGCCCGCCGCCGCCGTCAGCAGCGCTGGCAGCCAGATGGCGTTCCAGCCGCCTTGCTTTTCCCGCGCCAGCACCCGGCCTGCCAGTAGCGCGAACGCGGGCAGCAGGGGGAGCAGGTAGTGAACCTGTTTGCCGCTGACGAAGGAGAAAAACAGAAATACCGGCAGCGACCAGGCAAGGCAGAAGCGCAAGCCGCGGTCCAGGCCTTCGCGGGTGAGCGCGAAGCCGCGTTGCCACAGAGCCGGCCACAGCAGCCAGGGAAAGAGCAGAACGGGCAAGAGCGGCAGGTACCACCAGAAGGGGCGCTTGTGCGCGAAGGAATCCGCCACGCGGCCCGCGGTCTGGCCCCAGAAGATCATGCGCTGGTATTCCTCGCCGCCTTGGATGGCCGCCGGAATGGCCCAGGCCAGCGCGATCGCGGCGCCGCCCAGCACGGCCAGCAGCACGCCGCCGGCCCAGCGCATCTTGTTGAGGCCCGGCCGCCACCAGGGCGCGAGCAGCGCGACCGGCAGCAGATGCAATAGCGCCACCGGACCCTTGGCGAGTACGCCGAAACCGATGGCCAGCGCCAGCCAGGCGAAGCCGCGCTTCATGGCCCCATCGGCTGCCATGAAGAGGCCCCGCAGGCCGAGCAGCACGAAAAAAGTCAGCATCACGTCGAACATGGCCGAGGTGGAAAACAGCATCCACAAGAGGCAGGAGGAGAGTATCCACGCGGCGTTGCGGCGCGCGTCTTCATCGCGCGGCCACAAGCGCCAGCCGAGCGACAGGGTGATGAACAGAGAGCCGAGGGAGAACAGCGGCGAAACCAGACGCGGCCACCAGTCATTGACGCCAAAAACGGCCCAGCCCAGGTTGTATATCCAGAACAGCAGCGGCGGCTTGTGGCTGTAGGGCTCGCCGTTCTTGAACAGCACGAGGGGGTCGCCTTTCAGCCACATTTCCCAGGCCACGCCGATATAGCGGGTTTCGTCGATGGGCGTCATGGGCCGGGTGACGAGCGAGACGATCGTCAGCAAGATGAGCAGCAAGATGGGGCCCACCAGAAAAATCTGGCCCCGGGGGATGGCTTGGTTGGGTCTCATGGTCATGGCGCTATTGGCTGCGCCAATAGCTGTTGGATTCGTAATGATTGGCTTTCCGCCGCGCTCTTCCTCGACATCCAGATCGGTTGTCCGGCGGCGGGCATCGGAATTGTAGCCGAGTCTATCCAGCCGCTTTCCCCTTCATGGCCGCTGGTAAAATGTCTCATGGCTTCAAATAAGCAAGCACCGCCGCCGCTGTTCGGCTACCGCAAGTTCTGGGCGCACCGTTTTGGCCCCGCTCCCTTTCTGCCAATGTCCCGTCAGGAGATGGAAGCGCTCGGCTGGGATTCCTGCGACATCATCCTGGTCACGGGCGATGCCTATATCGACCACCCCAGTTTCGGCGTGGCCCTGATTGGCCGCCTGCTCGAAGCCCAGGGTTTCCGCGTCGGCATCATCTGCCAGCCGGACTGGAATTCGGCGGTCGATTTCAAGCGCCTGGGCAAGCCCAATCTGTTTTTCGGCGTGACCGCCGGCAATATGGATTCGATGGTCAATCGCTACACCTCCGACCGCAAGATTCGCTCCGACGATGCTTATACGCCCAATGCCGAAGCCAACAAGCGGCCGGACCGCGCCGTGACCGTCTATGCCCAGCGCTGCCGCGAAGCCTTCCCCGGCGCGGCGGTGGTGATCGGCTCCATCGAGGCCAGCCTGCGGCGCATCGCCCATTACGACTATTGGTCGGACAAGGTGCGCCGCTCGGTGCTGCCCGATTCCAAGGCCGACCTGCTGATTTTCGGCAATGCCGAGCGGGCCATCGTCGAACTGGCCCATCGTCTGGCGCGCGGCGAGAAAATCGGCGATATCCGCGATCTGCGCGGCACGGCCTTCATGGTTGCCCGCGACTGGCTGCCTTCCGCCGACTGGGAGGAAGTGGATTCGACCGAGGTCGATGTGCCGGGGCCAGTCGTTTGCCCCCTCTCCCATGCGCCCTCCCCCCATCCCGACCTTTCCCCGCGGGCGGGGGAAGGAGAGTGTGGCCCCTGTGCGGGCCAAGCCGCTTCTGACGCCCAGCCCATCCGCCTGCTATCGCGCGATCAGCGTCTGGCCGCCCGGCGCGAGCGGCGCGCCCATACGGTGATTCGCCTGCCCGCCTATGAACGGGTGCGGGACGATCCCGTGCTCTATGCCCATGCCTCGCGCACCCTGCATCTCGAATCCAATCCCGGCAATGCCCGCGCCTTGCGCCAGGGGCATGGCGAGCGCGACGTCTGGCTGAATCCGCCGCCGCTGCCGCTCTCGACCGAGGAACTCGACCGCGTCTATGAACTCCCTTACGCCCGCCAGCCGCATCCGGGCTATGGCGACGCGAAAATTCCGGCCTGGGAGATGATCCGCTTCTCGGTCAACATCATGCGCGGCTGTTTCGGCGGCTGCACCTTCTGTTCCATTACCGAGCACGAGGGGCGCATCGTCCAGAGCCGTTCGGAAGATTCGGTGATCCGCGAAATCGAGGAGATGCGCGACAAAACGCCGGGTTTCACCGGCGTCGTCTCCGATTTGGGCGGCCCGACCGCCAACATGTTCCACCTCAAATGCAAGGACGAGAAAATCGAGTCGGCCTGCCGCCGGCTGTCCTGCGTCTATCCCGACATCTGCGAGAACATGGGCACCGACCATGCGAGCCTGATCTCGCTGTACCGCCGGGCGCGCTCGATAGAGGGGGTGAAGAAG
>CAZFHE010000391.1:0-9797 GCA_964518615.1 uncultured Dechloromonas sp.
CAAACAGGACATTTCATGATCACAACTCCTTGAAAGACACGATCAGCACGTCATCAATGACCGTCAGTTTCAGGTAGATGTCTCCCGCTGGCGTGCTTGGGCGGTATACGTCCTGCCATACCGTGTGATCGGCATGGGTGGTCATGCTTTTGTAAAAGTCCGCCGGCGTGAGCGCCATCACCACGTCCAGCATGTCGGAGAGGGAAAGCCCCAAGTCGTTTGCCCCGACTCGCGCAGCGTGCGTGGTACGCAGCTTGCCGGCCTCTATCAAGGCTTTGACGACGGACAGTTTGCAGTGCGGGCTTCGTTTCTCCATGAGGCAATATTAACCAAGTTGGTTAGATTTGCAAGGCGCTTCCGGCATGCTGGCGATCACGCAATCCTTGTTGTCATTTCCCCTCGTCAGCGACAGGCTTCAGCCGTCTTCCCGGCGGGACAGCGCCTGAAACAGCGCGCTGACCAGTGTTTCGTCCTTGAAGCCGGGGGCGGTTTCCACGCCGGTCATCAGGTCAATGATGGGCGCGCCGGTCTGGCGGAGGATTTCGCTGACATTGTTTGGCGTGATGCCGCCCGCGAGAATGACCGGGCAGTCGACGGCGCGCCGGAGTTTTTCGTAAACCGAGAGATCGGCGGTAGCGCCGTGGCGGGCGTTTTTTGGGGTGCGGGGATCGAAGAGTATGGCCTCTACGCCCGCCGCGCCAAATGCCGCCGCCGTGTTTTCGAGATCGGGGGTGTCCGGAAAAACGGCCTTGATGATCTTGATGCCTTGCTGGCTCAGGGGGCCGATGAGCCGGGCCGTGTCGGCGAGGGTTTCGCCGCCGTGCAACTGGATGAGGTCGGGCCGGGTTTCATCGGCGATGCGCAGCACATGTTCCGGCGGCCCGCCGGTGACGACGCAGGTTTTGGCCCCTTTGCCCACGCCCGCGATGAGGGTCCGGGCGCTTGCCGCAGAGAGATTCCATGGCACCGGGTGAGGATATTCGACGACGAATCCGAGGATGTCCGCGCCATGCCGTATGCACATCCGCGCATCCTCGGCGCGCATCAGGCCGCAGATTTTTACGAGCGGACGCAAGGCGCGGCTCTTTTTTCAACCCGGAGCGAGGAAAGCATCGCGGCCATGTCGCTCGCCTGCCACAGCGCGGTGCCGACCAGCACCGCATGGACGCCGGCGGAGGCCGCCCGCCGGGCGTCTTCCGCCGACAGGATGCCGCTTTCGCTGATCAAGAGCGCATCGGCGGGCGCGGCCGAGGCGAGCGCGAGGGTGCGCTCGGGGCCGCCGTCGTCCCGTTCCAGGGTGACGATATTGCGGTTGTTGATGCCGATGAGGCGCGCGTTCAGGTCTTTTGCCAGCGCCATTTCCTCTGCCGTGTGGATTTCCACGAGGGGCTCCAGGCCCAGGGCCAGGGATTTTTCGTAGAGGCTTGTCAGCGTTTTGGGCTCGGTCGTCGCGCAGATCAGCAAGACGGCCGCCGCGCCCAGTTCCGCCGTTTCCTGAAGCTGGCGCTCATCGGCGATGAAATCCTTTCTGAGCACAGGCGCCGCCACCGCCTGAGCGATGCGGCGAAGCAAGTCGGCGCTGCCGCCGAAGCGTTCCTTTTCCGTGACTACCGATAGCGCGGACGCGCCGGCTTCGACCAGGCGTTTCGCCGTGGCCACCGGATCGCGCCCTTGCAACAAATCGCCTTCCTTGGGCGAAATGCATTTGATGTCGGGGATGACGGCGACGAGGCCGCGGGCGTTTTCGGCCTTGAGGGCGGCGGAAAACCGCCCCGGCATTCCCGCGCTCATGCCGCGTTCCGCAAACTATGGGACATGTCTTGAAGTTGGCGCAATTTGCTGGCCGCCGCGCCGCTGTCGATCAAGTCGGCGGCTAGCTCGATGCCGGTGCGGAAATCATCGACCTTGCCGCCGACAATCAGCGCGCCGGCGGCATTCAGGACGATGGCGTCGCGCCTCGCGCCTTTGATCTTGCCGGAGAACACGCCATGGATGGTTTCGGCATTGACCTTGGGCGCGCCGGTCTTGATGTCATCGAGCACGCATCGGGTCAGGCCGAAATCTTCCGGCGCAATTTCGAAGCTCGTGATTTCGCCATTTTTGAGGTGATTGATCCGCGTTTTGCCCAGGAGCGAAATTTCATCCAGGCCATCCAAGCCATGAACGAACATGGCGTTGGTATATCCCAGCTCCCTGGCCACATAGGCGACGGTATCGAGCAGTTCCGGCTTGTAGACGCCCAGCAGATGCCGGGGGGCGAAGGCGGGATTGATCAGCGGGCCGATGATGGAATAAAAAATGGTCTTGATGCCCAGATCCTGCTCCGGGGGGAGCACTTTCCCCATCACGGGGTGAAAGAGGGGGGCGTAGAGAAAGGCGATGCCGATTTCCTCGATCATCTTTTCCACTTGATGGGGCTGCAAATGGATATTGACGCCCAGCGCCTCCAGCACATCGGCGCTTCCCGATAGGCTCGCGATGGAGCGGCTGCCGTGCTTGGCGACGGGGATGGCCGCCGCCCCGGGGACCAGGGCCGTCGCCGTCGAGATATTGAAGGTCGACAAGCCGCCGCCGGTGCCGCAGGTATCCATGATTTCCCCGGCCACCTTGGGCTTCAGGGGAATGCAGTTGTCCCGCATGGCTTTCGCGATATAGGCGATTTCTTTTAGCGTGGCGCCCTTCATCAGCAGGGCGACCTGAAAGCCGGCGATTTGAATGTCGCTGACCTGCCCTTGATTGATGGCGGTAATCAGTGCGGAAATTTCCGCTTCCGTCAATTCCTGGTGGGTCGTCGTTTTCCCCAGAATCTTCTTGTACAAGATCGTGTCACTCCGAGAGGGCGCGCCAAGTTGGCGGCAGGCAGTTTACAACAGGCGGGTCAGCGCGTAGGCGGCCAAGAGCAGGAAGAAAATGCCGCTGCCGCGGTGAATCCAATGTAGCGGCAGGCGGTAGAGGAAGCGCCGCCCGGCATAGATGCCAAGCAGCGAGGTGGCGGCCAGGGCCAGGGTCGCGCCCAGCCAGACGGCGAGCGCATCGGTCGCGCTGCCCAGGCCCGCGACGGCGATTTGCGTCTTGTCGCCGAATTCCGCGAGGAAAATGAGCAAAAAGGTGGTGGCGAAAATGCCGTGGCCGGGTTTTTCCTCGATATCCCCGTCCTCGCCATCCGCCTGGTAGCGCAGCGCCTTGATGCCGAAGAGGGCGAACAGCGTCGCCACGGCGGCGATGATCAGCCATTCCGGCAGCCAGGCGGCGACGGCGGCGCCAAATAGCACGGCGACGAGATTGAGAATGGCGAAGGCGGCGATGGCGCCCGCCGCCACCGGCAGGGCGCGATGACGGGCGGCAAGGCTCATGCAGACCAGTTGGCTCTTGTCGCCGAATTCGGCCAGCGCGATCAGCAGGAAGCTTGCGCCCGCCGACGATAGCCAGGGGCCGAGTCCGGCCGCGACGGGTTCGCTCATGCGGGCTTCAAAAGCTCAGGACGGGTCGGCGATCGGCTCGCCAGGCTTGGCGCGGTGCGGACAGGCGTCCTTGGTGCACTGGGCGTAGAGGTAGAGGGCGTGATCCTGGATGGCGAAACCGCGTTCTTCGGCGATGGCGTGCTGCCGGCGCTCGATTTCCGGGTCGTGGAATTCCTCGACCCGGCCGCAGTCGACGCATACCAGATGGTCGTGATGCTCGCCCCGGTTGATTTCAAACACGGCCTTGCCGGATTCAAAAAAGTGGCGCTCAAGGAGCCCGGCCTGCTCGAACTGCGTCAGCACGCGGTAGACGGTGGCCAGACCAATGTCTCGATGCTCGGCGACGAGCATGCGGTAGACATCCTCCGCCGTCAGGTGGCTCATGGCATTTTTTTCGAAAAGCTCAAGAATCTTCAGGCGCGGAAAGGTGGCTTTCAGGCCCATGTTCTTGAGGCTTTGGGGATCGCTCATCGTGATGTTTCCGGAATGCGCGCCGGCGCTGGCCAGCAGGGGAATTCGGGTATGATATACCGCTTCGCAGCCGACTGAAAAATCCCGGAAATCCGCATGTCTTTTTCCCCTTTGTTGCGCGCCGCGCTGTTATGCATCGCCCTGAGCGCCTGCTCGTTCAAGCCGGGCTTCATCAATGAATACAAGATCGACGTCCAGCAGGGCAATGTGCTCGATCAGGACATGGTTGCCCAGTTGAAGCCCGGGCAGACCAAGGAGCAGGTGCGCTACCTGCTCGGCACGCCGATGATTGCCGACATTTTTCACCAGCAGCGCTGGGATTATGTGTATCGCTTCAAGAGCGGGAAAACCGGCGAGGTCGACACCCGGCGGCTGACCCTGTTTTTCGATGCCGACAACCGTCTCTCTGGCGTCGAGGGCGACGTGGCGGCGGCCAGCGAGGACGATCCGGCGCTATCCGGCGCGCCCACCCGGGTGGTCGACCTCGGCTCGCTGCCGCCCGACGCGCCGCCGGCGGCGCAACCCAAGCGCCAGGGGCCGGGGTTTTTCAATAGTTTGCTGGACATGATCGGATTCTGAGAATGAACAAGATTCGCATTGGTATTGTGGGCGCCAGCGGGCGCATGGGCCGGATGTTGATCGAGGCGACCCTGAAGGATGAGGGCATGGCGCTGGGCGCGCTGTTCGACCAGGAGGGCTCTCCCTTCATCGGCAAGACCGCTGGCGATCTGGTCGGCGGTCTTGCCAATGCGCCTGGCGATGTCGCGGTCGGCGTCGACCTGGCCGCCGGCCTTGCCCATATCGACTGTCTGATCGACTTTACCCGGCCGCAAGGCACCCTGGCCCACCTCGAATCGTGCCGCCGCGCCGGCGTTGCGATGGTCATTGGCACCACCGGCTTCAAGGATGACGAGAAGGCCCTCATCGAAAAAGCGGCCCGGGATATTCCGGTCGTTTTCGCGCCGAATATGGCGGTGGGCGTCAATCTGGTCTTCAAGCTCCTCGATACGGCGGCGCGCATTCTCAATCAAGGCTACGACATCGAGATTGTCGAGGCCCATCACCGGCTGAAAATCGACGCCCCATCCGGCACCGCGCTGCGCATGGGCGAAGTGGTCGCCGGCGCGCTCGGGCGCGATCTCGCCGAATGCGCGGTCTATGGCCGCGAGGGCGTGACCGGCGAGCGCGATCCCTCGACCATCGGCTTTGCCACGGTGCGGGGCGGCGATATCGTCGGCGATCACACGGTGATGTTCTGCGGCCTCGGCGAGCGGGTCGAAGTGACCCACAAGGCCAGCAGCCGTCTGCCCTATGCGCTGGGCAGCCTTAGGGCCGCCCGCTTCCTGGCCGGCAAGCGCAACGGCCTGTTCGACATGCAGGACGTGCTCGGCCTGCGCTGATGGGGGTGAAATCCCGGCTGCTCGTCCGCCAGTTGCAGGAGGCATTTGGCGACGACGGGACAGCGCCGTGGCGGCAATTGCTGGCGGCTGTCCGGGAAGGGGGGCATGAGGAGTTGGCCCGCGGGCTGGAGCAATTGCTCGGCCAGGTCGACACCGCCTACAGCGCCTATACCGGATTCAAGCACTGGCAGACGCTGTTGTCGGGCGATGCGCTGCTCGACTGGAATTTACGCAGCGGCCGGATCGAATCCGGTCGCCACTGGAAACAACTGCTCGGCTATGCCCAGGAGCAGTTCGACGACAGCATCGTCCATTGGCAGCGCCAGGTTCATCCCGACGATGCGCGGGAATTGCAGCGGCGGATGGCGGCCCAGGCCAGCGGCGGCGAACGCTATTTCCAGTGCGAATGCCGCTTGCGCGCCAGTGACGGTCAATGGCGCTGGTTTTTGGTGCGCGGCGCGGCGGTTGCCCGCGACGCGCATGGCGAGCCGACGCGGCTCTTGATCTTGCAACGCGACATCGGCGAAGCCAAGGCCGCGGAGGCCGCGCTGGTCGCCGCCAAGGAGCAGGCCGAGGCCGCCAATCAGGCGCGCGGCGCTTTCCTGGCCAATATGAGCCACGAAATCCGCACGCCGATGAACGGCATCATCGGCATGACCGAATTGGCGCTCGATACCGAACTCGACGCCGAGCAGCGGCATTACCTGAAAACCGTCAAATCCTCGGCCGAGGCGCTGCTCAATATCGTCAACGAAATTCTCGACTTCTCGAAAATCGAGGCCGGCAAGGTGCAGGTCGAAACCTTGCCCTTCGCGGTGCACGATGTCTTGCTGGATGCGGCGCGGATGCTGGCGGTCGACGCCCATCGCAAGGGGCTGGAGCTGATCGTCGATGTGCGGCCCGAGGTGCCGGCGCGGGTGATCGGCGATCCGACCCGCTTGAGGCAGGTGGTCATCAATCTGCTCGGCAATGCCGTCAAATTCACGGAGCGCGGCGAAGTGGCGCTCATTGTCGATGTGGCCGGGCAGAGCAAGCGCTCGCTCCATCTGCACTGCACCGTGCGCGATACCGGCATCGGCGTGCCTCTCGATAAGCAGCAGGCCATTTTCGAGGCCTTTTCCCAGGCCGATGCCTCGACCACCCGGCGCTTTGGCGGCACCGGACTGGGACTTGCCATCAGCGCCCGCCTGGTCCAGTTGATGGACGGTCATATCTGGCTGGAGAGCGCGCCCGGCCAGGGGTCGACCTTTCACTTCACGGTATGCGTCGGCATCGCGACCGAGGCGCGGCCTGCCGCTGCCAATGGCGATCGCTACCGGGGCCGCCGGGCGCTGGTGGTCGAAAGCAATCCCACGGCCAGCGCCGTGCTGTGCGAATTGCTCGGCCGCCTCGGCATCGAGGCCGCGACGGTCGCCAATGGCGCCAACGCCCTGGCGGCGCTGGGGCGGACGCGGGCGCTCGATTTTCCTTACGACTACCTCTTTGCCGATGCCCACATGGCCTCGCCAGGAGGCTTCACGCTGATCGAAGCCTGGCGCGCCGCCGGGGCCCGCGAGCGGCTTCTGGTCACCCTCAGCACCGAAAACCAGCGCCTCGACATGGAGCAATTGCGCCGCCAGGGGGTCAAGGCCTATCTGGTCAAGCCCATCGGCGGCGGCGATTTGATTGACGCCCTGACGCTGGTCGACGAGGGCGGGCCGGAAGTCCTGGAGCCTTTCGAAGTCGAAGCGGCGAAGACGCCGGGCGCGGGCTCGAATGTTCTGCTGGTCGAGGACAATCCGGTCAACCAGGAACTGGCGCGGCGTCTGCTCGAACGCCAGGGCTGCCGGGTCACGCTGGCCAATAATGGCGTCGAGGCGCTCGATCTGCACGAAGGCGCTCAATTCGACGTCATCCTGATGGATATGCAGATGCCGGTGATGGACGGCCTGGAAGCGACCGAGGCCATCCGCGCGCGCGAAATGCGGCGTAGCTGGGTGGTGTCGAAGGCCTTCCGGCCGGCCTATATCGTCGCCATGACGGCCAATGCCCTGGAGAGCGATCGTCAGCGCTGTCTTGAGTCGGGCATGGACGATTACCTGAGCAAACCCCTGCGCGCCTCCGAGCTGGCCGCCGTTCTGGCGCGCGCGCGCGGCGAAGAGCCGCCGGAGACCGGCGTTTATTCCGATACCTTGGCCAATGTCAGCAGTCTTGACCTAAACGGCGCGCTCAATGCGATTGGCGATGCCGAATTGTTCATCAACATGGCCAGCATGCTGCTGGCCGAATGGGACGGGCATCTTGCCTCGGTGCGCCAGGCGCTGGCGGCGGAGGACGGCAACGCGCTCCGCATGAGGGCGCATACCCTGAAGAGCCTGCTTGCCATGTTCAATGCCGAAACGGCCCGGCGACTGGCCTTCGCCCTCGAACGCGCGGCCCTGCCCGGCGCCGATCCCGACTGGGCGGCCTGCCGCCGCGATTTCGCCATCCTGACCGACGAAATGGCGCGCATCCGGCCGCTGCTCGATCAATTCGTTGCGACCCGCGCCATCCCGTGACTGCCAGAAAAGGCGGTTTTCTGATAGAATAGAAAGGTTAAAAAGCACGAGCGGGGAGGCCGAGGCCTCCCCGCTTGGCGCATGAGCAAGCAGAAAACCCCACAGGAGAGCCGACGTGTCGCTGTTGCCCTCAACCATCCCCGCCATTCTCGCCCTCGCCGACGGAACGGTTTTTCAGGGTCATTCCATCGGCGCCGACGGCATGACCAGCGGCGAGGTGGTGTTCAATACCGCGATGACGGGCTATCAGGAAATCCTCTCCGATCCGTCCTATTGCCGGCAGATCGTGACCCTGACCTATCCGCATATCGGCAATACCGGCTGTAATGCGGAAGACTTCGAGTCGGCCGCCAATTATGCCGCCGGCTTGGTGATTCGCGACCTGCCGCCGGTCGCTTCGAGCTGGCGAAGCCAGGAAAGCCTGTCGTGCTACCTGAAGAAGCACGGCCTCGTCGCCATCGCCGGCATCGACACCCGAAAGCTGACCCGCATTTTGCGCGAGAAAGGCGCTCAGGCCGGCTGCATCCTCGCCGGCAGCGTCGACGAGGCCAAGGCCCTGGCGACCGCGCGCGCCTTCCCCGGCCTTGGCGGCATGGATTTGGCGAAAGTGGTGTCGACCCATGAGAGTTACACTTGGGATCAGGCGGAGTGGACCTTGCAAGGCTACCGCTCGGCGACCGAGCAGCGTTTTCATGTCGTCGCCTACGATTTCGGCGTCAAGCGCAATATTTTGCGCATGCTGGCCGAGCGCGGCGTCCGCTTGACCGTGGTGCCGGCGCAGACGCCGGCCGCCGAGGTGATGGCGATGAGACCGGATGGCGTTTTTCTTTCCAATGGTCCGGGCGATCCGGGGCCGTGCGATTACGCCATCGCCGCCATTCGCGAATTCCTTGAGCGCGGCGTGCCGACCTTCGGCATCTGCCTCGGCCACCAGTTGCTGGCGCTGGCTTCCGGCGCGCGGACGCAGAAAATGAAATTCGGCCACCATGGCGCCAATCATCCGGTCAAGGATCTGGATACCGGCCAGGTGCTGATCACCAGCCAGAATCACGGTTTTGCGGTCGATCCCGATTCGCTGCCGGACAATCTGCGCGCCACCCATGCGTCCTTGTTCGACGGCTCCTTGCAGGGCATTGCCCGGACCGACGTGCCGGCCTTCTCCTTCCAGGGGCATCCGGAAGCCAGCTCCGGTCCGCACGACGTGACCTACCTGTTCGACCGCTTCCTCGACACCATGACGCGCGGCGTCGCGGCCCTGCAACGGGCGTAACCAACGAGAATCATCCCATGCCGAAACGTACAGACATTCAAAGCGTTCTGATCATTGGCGCTGGTCCGATCATCATCGGCCAGGCCTGCGAATTCGATTATTCCGGGGCGCAAGCCTGCAAGGCGCTGCGCGAGGAGGGCTACAAGGTCATCCTGGTCAATTCCAATCCGGCGACCATCATGACCGACCCGGAAATGGCCGATGTCACCTATATCGAGCCGATTACCTGGCAGGTCGTCGCCAAGATTATCGAAAAGGAGCGCCCGGACGCGCTGCTGCCCACCATGGGCGGCCAGACGGCCTTGAATTGCGCGCTCGATCTCGATCGCGAGGGCGTGCTGGCCAAATTTGGCGTCGAATTGATCGGCGCGTCCAAGGAAGCCATCGACAAGGCCGAGGATCGCCAGAAATTCAAGGACGCGATGACCCAGATCGGCCTCGAATCCGCCCGCTCGGCCACCGCGCACAGCATGGAGGAGGCCTATCAGGTGCAGGCGATGATCGGCTTTCCGACCATCATCCGTCCGTCCTTCACGCTGGGCGGCACCGGCGGCGGCATCGCCTACAACATGGAGGAGTTCGAGACCATCTGCAAGCGCGGTCTGGAAGCCTCGCCGACCAATGAGTTGCTGATCGAGGAATCGCTGCTCGGCTGGAA
>CAZFHE010000392.1:0-6985 GCA_964518615.1 uncultured Dechloromonas sp.
ACCCTGCGCGGCCTGTTCGAGTTCAAGCCGCAGGGCGCGCCGGTACCGCTCGCCGAGGTCGAGCCGGCCAAGGAAATCGTCAAGCGCTTCGCCACCGGCGCCATGTCGCTCGGCTCGATCTCGACCGAGGCGCACACGACCTTGGCGCTGGCCATGAACCGCATCGGCGGCAAATCCAACACCGGCGAGGGCGGCGAGGACGCCAAGCGCTTCCAGCCGCTGAAGGCCGGCCAGAAACTGTCGGAAGTCATCGGCGCCGCGCGTATCGAGCGCGATTACGAATTCAAGGCAGGCGATTCGCTACGCTCGGCGATCAAGCAGGTGGCATCAGGGCGTTTCGGCGTCACCGCCGAATACCTGGTCAATGCCGACCAGATCCAGATCAAGATGGCCCAGGGCGCGAAGCCCGGCGAGGGCGGCCAATTGCCGGGGCACAAGGTGTCCGAGTACATCGGCTTCCTGCGTCATTCAGTGCCGGGCGTCGGCCTGATCTCGCCGCCGCCGCACCACGACATCTATTCAATCGAAGATCTGGCGCAACTGATCCATGACCTGAAGAATGCCAACGACCGCGCCTCCATTTCGGTCAAGCTGGTCTCCGAAGTCGGCGTCGGCACCGTCGCCGCCGGCGTCGCCAAGGCCAAGGCCGACCATGTCGTGATCGCCGGCTTCGACGGCGGCACTGGCGCATCGCCCCTGTCCTCGATCAAGCATGCCGGCACGCCGTGGGAACTGGGTCTGGCCGAGACGCAGCAAACCCTGGTGCTGAACCGTTTGCGCTCGCGCATTCGCGTCCAGGTCGACGGCCAGATGAAGACCGGCCGCGACGTGGTGATCGGCGCCCTGCTCGGCGCCGATGAATTCGGCTTCGCCACCGCGCCGCTGGTCGTCGGCGGCTGCATCATGATGCGCAAGTGCCACCTCAATACCTGCCCGGTCGGCGTTGCCACCCAGGACCCCGAACTGCGCAAGCGCTTTACCGGCCAACCCGAGCATCTCGTCAATTACTTCTTTTTCGTTGCCGAAGAGGTGCGCGAAATCATGGCTCAACTGGGCATTCGCCGGTTCGACGAGTTGATCGGCCGCGCCGACCTGCTCGACATGCGCGCCGGCATCGCGCACTGGAAGGCCAAGGGTCTCGATTTCTCCCGTGTCTTCCACCAGCCGGCGGCGCCGGCCGAGGCGCCGCGCCGCCATACCGAGACGCAGGACCACGGTCTGGAGAAGGCGCTCGACCACAAGCTGATCGGAGCGGCCAGGAAGGCGCTGGAGAAGGGCGCCAAGGTGCAGATCGAGACGCCGATCATCAACGTCAACCGCAGCTGCGGCACCCTGCTGTCGGGCGAAGTGGCGCGCCGTTACGGCCATGCCGGCCTACCGGACGACACCATTCACGTCAAGCTGACCGGCACCGCCGGCCAGTCCTTCGGCGCCTTTTTGGCGCGCGGCGTGACGCTGGAACTGACCGGCGAGGGCAACGATTACGTCGGCAAGGGCCTGTCGGGCGGCCGCATCATCATCAAGCCGAGCCCGGATTTTCGCGGCGATACGCAGCACAACATCATCTGCGGCAATACCGTGATGTATGGCGCGACCGAGGGGGAGGCCTTCTTCGCCGGCGTTGGCGGCGAGCGCTTCTGCGTGCGCAACTCCGGCGGCACCGCCGTCGTCGAGGGAGTCGGCGACCACGGTTGCGAATACATGACCGGCGGCACTGTTGTCGTGATGGGCATGACCGGCCGTAATTTCGCCGCCGGCATGTCGGGCGGCATCGCCTACGTGCTCGACGAGGACGGCAGCTTCAAACAGCGCTGCAACCTGGCCCAGGTAGCCTTGGAGAAGGTGCCGCCGGCCGCTCGTCATGTCGTTGGCGAGCCGCTGCACCGCGGCTTGGCCGACGAAACGCAGCTCAAGGATTTGGTCACGCGCCATGCCGAGAGCACCGGCAGCCAGACCGCCCGGCGGATTCTCGCCGACTGGGACTTCTCACGCGAGAGGTTCGTCAAAGTCTATCCGCACGAATACAAGCGCGCGCTGACCGAAGCCGCCGCACGGAAGGAGGCCGCATAATGGGCAAGCCGACGGGTTTCATCGAGTACGAACGCTTGTCCGAGGCTTGCGACCCGGTCGCCAGCCGCCTGAAGCACTACAAGGAGTTCGTCCACACCCTGAACGACAGCGATGCCAAGATCCAGGGCGCGCGCTGCATGGATTGCGGCGTGCCGTTCTGCAATACCGGCTGCCCGGTGAACAACATCATTCCCGACTGGAATGACCTGGTGTACCGCGGCAACTGGAAGCAGGCGCTGGAGGTGCTGCACTCGACCAACAACTTCCCCGATTTCACCGGCCGCATCTGCCCGGCGCCGTGCGAAGCGGCCTGCACGCTCGGCATCAACGCGGCGCCGGTGGGCATCAAGTCGATCGAGCACTTCATCATCGACAAGGGCTGGGAGATGGGCTGGGTCGTGCCGCAACCGGCCAGGAGCAAGACCGGCAAGAAAGTCGCCATCGTCGGCTCTGGCCCGGCCGGCCTGGCCGCCGCCCAGCAGTTGGCGCGCGTCGGCCACGATGTGACGGTATTCGAGAAGAATGACCGCATCGGCGGCCTGCTCGGCTATGGCATTCCCGACTTCAAGCTGGAAAAAACCGTGATCAACCGCCGCGTCGCCCAGATGGAAGCCGAGGGCGTCGTCTTCAAGACCCGGGTCATCGTCGGCAGCAAGGACGTGCCGGCCGGCATCATCAATGACGCTACCGAGTTCGTCGCGGCCGAAGCTTTGCAGAAGGATTTCGACGCGGTGATCCTCGCCGCCGGTGCGGAGGTGCCGCGCGATCTGCCGGTGCCGGGGCGTGAGCTGAAGGGCATCCACGCCGCGCTGGAATTCCTGATCCCGCAGAACAAGGAAGTGCAGCAGGGCAAGAAAAACCCGATCAACGTCAAGGGTAAACACGTCATCGTCATCGGCGGCGGCGATACCGGCTCCGATTGCGTGGGCACCTCCAACCGCCACGGCGCTGCTTCGGTGACCCAGTTCGAGCTGATGCCGATGCCGCCGGAACAGGAAGACAAGGCCCTGACCTGGCCCTACTGGCCGTACAAATTGCGCACCTCCTCGTCGCACGAGGAAGGCTGCGCGCGCGACTTTGCCGTCGCCACCAAGGCTTTCATCGACGATGGCCAAGGCAGGGTCAAGGCCCTGCAAGCCGTCCGCGTCGAGTGGCGGGATGGCCAGATGAACGAAATCACTGGCTCGGAATTCGAGCTGCCGTGCGATGCCGCCTTTTTGGCCATGGGCTTCACCAACCCAGTCGGCGCGCTGCTCGACGCCTTCGGCGTGGACAAGGATGCCCGCCAGAATGCCAAGGCGACGACCGACGGCGAAGGCAGCTACCAGACCAACGTAGCCAAGGTCTTCGCCGCCGGCGATGTCCGCCGCGGTCAGTCGCTGGTCGTCTGGGCGATCCGTGAGGGTCGCCAGGCCGCTCGCGAGGTTGACGCTTTTTTGATGGGGGCGACGACTCTGCCGCGCTGATGCGGCGGATCGCCCCAAGGGGGCGCTTGCGCAGGGGCGCGCGGGCGTGTCCAATCGCGCTTTCCAGGATCATCGACCATGAAAGAGGAAGCAGATTGAATAACAAGAGGAAAAGCCGCGTGTTTGCCTGCGCGCTCGTTTCTGTGGCGTGGACGGCGCATGGCGCGCCCATCCCGGCAACCGAGGACGGGAAACTGGGGCTGTACTCGGCGCGGGATTTTCGCATCACCGACGGAAGCTTCGGCGACTGCCAGGCCATTCCGCAGGCATTGTGGTATTTCGACGACGAACCGCTGGCCGTGCCTGTGCAATACGCCGCCGATTTTTCCCGGGACAGGCGGGCGCAAGCCGATGTCGCCGCCTGGGCGGCAAACAATCCTGATCTGGCCGCTCAACCGATGGTCTGGCTTGGTTCGAGTAGCGTCATCCCGCAGGCGCAAATGTCGGCGGATGGCAAAACCGTTACGTTGGACGAAGGCAACATGCTGAATTTCAGCATCGTTCCCAAAATCCCGAGCAACCTCGCCTACTGGAACGACGATACCCAAAAGTTCTTCTCTCAACGTCCGGTGCGTCTGCGTGGAGAAAGCGGGGAAAGCGGCGGCTTCGTTGCCCGTACCGTGTGGCCGCTGGACTATCGCATCAGCGTTGGCGGCGCTGCGCAACCATTACGCGCCGACGAGTCGCTCAAGTCACTGGTGCAGTACGAAAATGGCGGCGCGCAAAGCGCCTACCAGGCGCGTCTGTTGTGGGAGAGCCGTCCCGGCGCTGCCGGAAACGCGGCGGGCCAGGCCGTCGTCGGCCTGATGCTGAACGGCGCCCAGGGCGACGACGATGAAGCCCACGGCGGTCACTTCGGCGTCGTCACTGGCCGCTTCGAGGCCGACGGCAACTGGTCGCGCTGGCTGGTCAATAATTTCTACAACCTCGATGCCATCAGCGAGAAAGCCATCATTGCCGCCGTGACGCCGGCCGACAAATACCTGATGGATCTGAACAGCGGCCAAAGTTACTACCGCCCGTCCTACATGCTGGTCGCCGCATTCAAGAGCGACCGGCCCGCAGCCCTGTACCAAGGCGCGATCAACCGCGTGTACCAGCATCTCTATCGCCACGACTTCGTCTACGACCACTCGCGTGACAACTGCGCCGGCATCAGCATCGACACCTTCCGCACACTGGGTTGGCGCGTGCCGGAACGCGGCGTGGAAGGCTACGCGAAAGCCACCGCCGCCTGGTTCTATGTCGCGGCGAGCGAGCGCAGCCTGGGCCAGGGTCGCAAGCTCTATGACTACCTCACCACGGAAACCACGCGCCTCTACCCCGCCGTCGCCTTCGACGCGATGGGCAACGACTTGCTGGCGCTGGCCCAAGGCCGTGTCAGCCGCCAATTGACGCCGCTGGAGCAGCAGCTGTCGCAGGACATCGAGGCCATCTGGTTCGTCCGCATCCCGCAAATTCCCTCCAGCCGCGCCTACGGTCTGGCGCCCGTCTACAGCTTCGACCAGTACATGAGGCAAGCGCCGGCAGACCGTAGCGAGTGGAAAATCATCCCGGTCGCCGACCGGCCGTTTCCGGACAAGCTGCGTGACGGGCCGGCGCTCGAGCATAAAACGCCGTCACCAGTGCCGTTGCCGGTTGCCGGAGCGGGGCTGGGCCTATGCCTGATCGTGGCGTGGCTGGGACGTCGCTGGCTGAAACGAAAGCAATCAAGACCTCTTTCAAGCTTGGAGCAGGCCGCCGAATCGTCCTGCGGCTGATCAGCCGCGGCTGAAGGCGAAGCGGCGCAGGCAGGGACTCCGCCTGCTGCCGCTGGCCGGCGCGAGGGCGCTGGAGCCTATGGCGAACGCTGGGGTTTCGCCGTTCGTTCCAAGTATCGAGGACCGGACAATGCATGTGCGCTACTGGCCGAGCGCCCGACCGAGCGGCCGGCCGCGTTCCCGCTTCGACAGCCCGCGGCAATCGTGTGAAAATGGCGGGCACAAGGGGGAAACACATGTCGGCAGAATTGCAAACCGCTTTCCAGGTCTCGGCGCCCGCCGGGGGCGTCGATACCCATATGCTGCTCATCCTGGCCATCATGATGGCGGCGGGAACGCTCGGCGGCATCGCCAATTATTTCCTGGCGGATCGTCCGGCTGACGCGGGCCGGCGCGGCTGGCTGAGGTATTCGATTCTCGGCATCGTCGCGGCGCTGACCGTGCCGCTCTTCCTGAACATGATTTCCAGCACCCTGCTCGAAGGGGCGCGCACCAAGCCGGTCGATTTCTTCGCCTTCGCCGGTTTCTGCCTGATTTACGTGATTGCTTCAAGGCGTCTGATGGAGAACGTCGCCCAGCGTCTCCTCGGCCAACTCGATCAGGTTCGCCGCGAAGTCGGCCAGTTGCAGCGAAAGCAACAGGAAGAGGCCGCCGCGGCCCGCATCGAAACGGCGGTCGCGGTCGAGCCGGAACCGCGCGAGGTGCTGTCCTACAATGACGTCGAGATTTTGCGCGCCCTGGCCGAGGAGAGCTTCGTCTATGGCAATCTCGCCGCCATTTGCGAGCGCACCGGCCAGGCCCGCGACTTCGTCAGCCACCGGCTGACGGTGATGAAGTCCCTGGGCGTCATCGAAACCCGCATCAACGACAAGAATGTCCTGCACTGGGCGGTTTCGACTCGCGGCAAGGCCGTGCTCGGCGAAATCCTGGCCGGCCAGGAAGACAGGAAATCCGCATGAAACCCGGCCAGCCGCGGGCCGGCCTCCCATTGAAAATTCGCTTATGAACATCGTCATCCTCGCTGCCGGTCAGGGCAAGCGCATGCATTCCAATTTGCCCAAGGTGCTGCATCCGGTCGCCGGCAAGGCCCTTGCCCAGCACGTGATCGACACCGCGCGCGGCCTCTTTCCGGAAAAACTGGTCGTCGTCTACGGCCATGGCGGCAATGTGGTTCGCGCAACCCTGAATGCGCCCGACATCGCCTGGGCCGAACAGGCGCAGCAATTGGGCACCGGCCATGCCCTCGCCCAAGCCCTGCCCTATCTTGACCAAACTCTCGGCCCGGCCGCGCAGACCCTGGTTCTTTACGGCGACGTGCCGCTGACCACGGCGGCGACCTTGAAGCGCCTGCTACAGGCCGGCAAGGAGGGCTTGGCCATCCTGACCGTGGATCTCGCCGATCCGACCGGCTACGGGCGCATCGTTCGCGACGAGGCGGGCGAGGTGCGGCGCATCGTCGAGCAAAAAGATGCAAGCGAGGCCGAGAAGGCCATCCGCGAAATCAATACCGGCATCATGGTCATGCCCACCGAGCGCCTGGCCGACTGGCTGGGCCGGCTGAAGAATGACAATGCCCAGGGCGAGTATTACCTGACCGACATCGTCGCCCTGGCGGTGGCCGAGGGGCTGCCGGTGCGCACCGCGCAGCCGGATGGCGAGTGGGAGGTGCTCGGGGTCAATAGCAAGGTG
>CAZFHE010000393.1:0-9235 GCA_964518615.1 uncultured Dechloromonas sp.
CGCAGGAAAATTACGTGCCTTTCATCCAGACCGATGTCGCCATCAATCCGGGCAATTCCGGCGGGCCGCTGTTCAATCTGCGCGGCGAGGTGGTCGGCATCAATTCGATGATTTATAGCCGCACCGGCGGTTTCATGGGCCTTTCCTTCGCCATTCCGATCGACGTCGCGATGGATGTTCAGGCGCAGTTGCGCAGTACCGGCAAGGTCAGCCGGGGCCGCCTGGGCATCGTGATCCAGGAGGTCAGCAAGGAACTGGCCGAGTCGCTGGGCTTGGCTCGCCCCATGGGCGCGGTGATCAATGCCGTCGAGAAGGGCGCTCCCGCCGAGAAGGCCGGTCTGGAGCCGGGCGACGTGATTTTGCGGGTCGATGGCAAGACCGTCGGCGCATCCTCCGATTTGCCGCGCATGGTTGGCGCGATGCGTCCCGGAACCAAGGCCGTGGTGCAAGTCTGGCGCAAGGGGGCGACGCGCGACATCGTCGTGACGGTGGGCGAGATGGTCGATGAAAGACCGGCCGGCAGCCGCGTCCCGCGCGGCTTCAAGACGCCCGAGCCGGCCCCCAACCGGCTGGGCCTCGTGGTCAGCGAACTGAGCGCCGAGCAAAAGCGGGAGTTGAAACTCAATGCCGGCTTGATGATCGAGGAGGTTCGTGGCGCAGGCGCCAGGGCCGACCTGCGTTC
Organism: uncultured Dechloromonas sp.; assembly: GCA_964518615.1. Lineage (GTDB taxonomy): Bacteria > Pseudomonadota > Gammaproteobacteria > Burkholderiales > Rhodocyclaceae > Azonexus. Next base: position 683 of record CAZFHE010000393.1, read on the forward strand.
CGGCGACATCGTCATCGCCGTGATCAGCCGCGGGGCGACCACCGAGCTTCGCACGGTCGAGCAATTCAACAAGTTGCTGGCCGGCTTCGAGAAGGGCAGCCATGTCACGCTCCTGATCCGGCGCGGCGACATGCAGACTTTCATTACCGTCAGGAATTTGAATGGCGATTGAGCTGACCCTGTTGAGCCGGGGCTATTGCCACCTCTGTCATGACATGGAGGCGGCCTTGGCCCCGCTGGCCGAGGAATTCGGGGCTGACGTCACGGTGCTCGATGTCGATGCCGATCCGGCGCTGGAGGCCAGGTACGACGAGTGGGTGCCGGTCTTGCTGCATGGCGAGACAGAGTTGTGCCATCACTTCCTGGATGTGGCCAAAATCCGTGAATATTTGGCGGGACTCCGCTAAAATCCGAGGTTCTTCTGAACAGGGAAGGGCGCTGGACAAGCGCCCTTTTTTACTCGCCGCAATGAATCACATTCGCAATTTCTCCATCATTGCCCACATCGACCATGGCAAGTCGACACTGGCCGATCGCATCATTCATCTGTGCGGCGGGCTTTCCGATCGCGAAATGGAAGCCCAGGTGCTCGACTCGATGGATATCGAGCGCGAGCGCGGCATCACCATCAAGGCCCAGACCGCGGCGCTCGATTACCAGGCGCGCGACGGCAAGCGCTACAACCTGAATCTGATCGACACGCCGGGCCATGTCGATTTTTCTTACGAGGTGTCGCGCTCGCTGTCGGCTTGCGAGGGCGCGCTCCTGGTCGTCGATGCCTCGCAAGGCGTCGAGGCGCAGACGGTGGCCAATTGCTACACGGCCATCGAACTCGATGTCGAGGTGCTGCCGGTCTTGAACAAAATCGACCTGCCCTCGGCCGATCCGGATAGCGCCAAGCAGGAAATCGAGGATGTCATCGGCATCGACGCCTCGGAGGCGGTGCAGGCTTCGGCCAAGACCGGACTGGGCGTCGAGGACATCCTGGAAATGGTGGTGGCCAAGGTGCCGCCGCCCGAGGGCGATCCGGCCGCGCCGCTGAAGGCGCTGATCATCGACTCCTGGTTCGACAATTACGTGGGCGTCGTGATGCTGGTGCGCGTCGTCGATGGCGAGATTCGTCCCAAGGAAAAGCTGTATTTCATGGCGACCGGCGCCAATCAGTTGTGCGAGCAGGTCGGCGTCTTCACGCCGAAGTCGGTGCAGCGCGAGGTGTTGCGCGCCGGCGAGGTCGGCTTCGTGATCGCCGGCATCAAGGAACTGAAGGCGGCCAAGGTCGGCGACACCATCACCCACGGCGAGCGCCGCGCCGCCGCGCCGCTCCCCGGCTTCAAGGAAATCAAGCCCCAGGTGTTCGCGGGCCTCTACCCGGTCGAAGCCAATCAGTACGACTCGCTGCGCGAATCGCTGGAAAAGTTGAAACTCAACGACGCCTCGCTGCAATACGAGCCGGAAGTCTCCCAGGCGCTCGGTTTCGGTTTTCGCTGCGGCTTTCTCGGCCTCTTGCACATGGAAATCGTGCAGGAGCGCCTGGAGCGCGAATTCGACCAGGATCTGATCACCACGGCCCCCACCGTGGTCTATGAAGTCGTGCAGCGCGACGGCTCGGTGATTCAGGTCGAGAACCCGGCCAAGCTGCCGGAAGTTTCCAAAATCGAGGAGGTGCGCGAGCCGATTATCGAGGCCACCATTTTCGTGCCCCAGGATTACCTCGGCGCGGTCATCACGCTGTGCAACCAGAAGCGCGGCAACCAGGTCGACATGCATTACCACGGCCGCCAGGTGAAGCTGGTCTATGAAATGCCGATGGCCGAGGTGGTCATGGATTTCTTCGACAAGCTGAAATCCTGTTCGCGCGGCTATGCCTCGCTCGATTACGACTTCAAGGAATACCGCGCCGCCGATGTGGTCAAGCTCGATATCCTGATCAATGGCGAAAAGGTCGATGCGCTGTCCCTGATCGTGCATCGCGCCAACTCGCAATATCGCGGCCGCGAGCTGGCGCAGAAAATGCGTCAGTTGATTCCGCGCCAGATGTACGACGTGGCCATCCAGGCGGCGATCGGCTCGCACATCATCGCCCGCGAAAATGTCAAGGCCATGCGCAAGGACGTGCTGGCCAAGTGCTACGGCGGCGACATTACCCGCAAGAAAAAGCTCCTGGAAAAGCAGAAGGCCGGCAAGAAGCGGATGAAGCAGGTCGGCAGCGTCGAAATTCCGCAGGAGGCCTTTCTTGCCGTCTTGCGCGTCGATAACTGAGAAGCCTCAATGATTTTTGCCCTGATTCTTTTGATCCTGCTGGTCGTGACCGGCGCGCTCTACGCGCTCAACCTGAAGCTTCGCAAAGCGCGCCCCGAGGGCGCCAAGGAGCCGGCCTGGGTGGTGTGGGGGGCGGATTTCTTTCCGGTCATCCTGATTGTCTTCATCCTGCGCTCCTTTATCGCCGAGCCCTTCAAGATTCCGTCGGACTCGATGAATCCCACGCTGTTGAATGGCGATTTCATCCTGGTCAATAAATATATCTATGGCATCCGCCTGCCGGTGATCAACCAGAAGATCATCCCCATCAACGAGCCGCAGCGCGGCGATGTGATGGTTTTCCGCTACCCGGAAAACCCGTCCCTCGACTACATCAAGCGGGTGATCGGCGTGCCGGGCGATGTCGTTTCCTACCAGAACAAGCGTTTGAGCTTGAACGGCGAGCCGGTCGAGATGACCCGCCTCGACGACTACCTGCACGCGGAGCGCCTGTATTACTCCGAGCAGTATCTGGCCAAGTTCGGCGAGGTCGAGCACCGCTTCCTCAACGATGGCGATGTGCCGGCCTTCATTCGCGATGTCGAGCTTTTTCCCTACCGCGAAAATTGCACCTACAATGCGGCAGGGGTGATCTGCACGGTGCCGCCCGGCCATTACTTCGTGATGGGCGACAATCGGGACAACAGCCGCGACAGTCGTTTCTGGGGCTTCGTGCCGGAAGAGAATATCGTCGGCAAGGCCTTCTTCATCTGGCTCAATTTCAGTGACCTCGGCCGGGTCGGCTCGTTCAAATAAGGAGGAAGGGATGAAACATCAACGTGGCGTGGCGCTCTCCGGATTGATTTTCTGGGGCATCATCCTTGCCCTCGTGGCGGTGCTTGGCATGAAGGTCGTGCCGACGACCATCGAGTTCTACAAGATCAAGAAAGACGCCGAAAGCACCCTGAACAAGGTGGGTCCGGATTCGACCGTGGCCGAGGTGCGCGCTACTTTCGATCGCTTCGCCAATATCGACATGCTGGAGTTTTCTTCCAAGGATCTGGATATTTCCAAGGAAGGCGGCCGGATTGTCATCGACTTTGCCTATGAGAAGCGTATTCCGCTCTTCGGCAACGTCAGCCTCGTGATCGATTACAAGGGGTCGGCGGGTCGTTGATATGCCCTCCATCGCCGACCGGCTTGGCCATCGCTTTGCCGACCCCAAACTGCTGCGCACGGCGCTGACGCACCGCAGCTTTGGCGCGCCGAATAACGAGCGCCTCGAATTTCTTGGCGACGGGATACTCGATTGCGTGATCGCGGCGGCGCTCTATGCCCGCTTTCCCGAATTGCCGGAAGGCGATCTCTCCCGGCTTCGGGCCAATCTGGTTCGTCAGGACGCCTTGCATCGCCTGGCGCTCGATCTTTCTCTGGGCGAAGCGCTTCATCTCGGCGAAGGGGAATTGAAAAGCGGCGGCGCAGAGCGCCCCTCCATCCTGGCCGATGCGCTGGAAGCCCTGTTTGGCGCCATTTATCTCGATGCCGGTTTCGATACGGCCGCCGCCGTGGTCTTGCGGCTCTACGCCCCGCTGCTCGATGCCTTGACGCCAGGGAAGGTGAAGAAGGATCCCAAGACCGGCCTTCAGGAATGGCTACAGGGCCGGAAAAAACCCCTGCCCCGTTATGTGCTGCTCGAAACCAGCGGGGCCGCCCATGCGCAATCCTTCGCCGTGGCCTGCGAGCTCGACGATCCACCGCTGCGCGCCCTGGGCCAGGGCCCTAGCCGGCGCAGCGCCGAACAAAACGCCGCCGAACAGGCGATGAAAGCATTGAACGCATGAGCACGGGTATTCGTTCCGGATTTATCGCCATCGTCGGCCGTCCCAATGTCGGCAAATCGACGCTCCTCAACCACCTGATCGGCGAGAAGATCAGCATCGTCTCGAAGAAGGCGCAGACCACCCGGCACCGGGTCACCGGCATCCTGACGGATGCCGAATCGCAATTCGTTTTCGTCGATACGCCGGGCTTTCAGACCAAGTTTTCCAATGCCCTGAACCGGGCCATGAATCGCGGCGTGACGCAGACGCTGAACGATGTGGATGTCGTGCTTTTCGTCGTCGAAGCCGGGCGCTACGACGCCAAGGACAAGGCCGTGGTCCGCCTGCTGCCCAAAGACCGGCCCGTGATCCTGGTGGTCAACAAGACCGACTTGCAGAAAGACCGCGCCGCCCTGTTGCCATTTCTGGCCCAAGTGGCCGCCGATTTCGACTATGCCGCCGTGGTCCCGGTCAGCGCCGCCAAGGGGCGGCAGACCCAGGAATTGCTGGCCGAGGCGAAGAAGCGCCTGCCCAACGACGGCCTGATCTTCCCCGAGGACGACCTGACCGACAAGAGCGAGCGCTTCCTCGCCGCCGAATACATACGCGAAAAAGTTTTCCGCTTGCTCGGCGATGAACTGCCCTATGCCACCGCCGTCGAGATCGAGCGCTTCGAAGTCGAAGGCAGCCTGCGCCGCATCTACGCCGCCATCGTCGTCGACCGCGACAGCCACAAGGCCATCGTCATCGGCAAGGGCGGTGAATCCCTGAAACGCATCGCCAGCGAAGCCCGCCAGGACATGGAGCGCCTGTTCGACGGCAAGGTCTATCTCGAAGTCTGGGTCAAGGTGAAATCCGGCTGGAATGACGACGAGCGGCTCCTGAAAAGCCTGGGTTATGAATGATGCGGCCTCATGAAACATGACCGAGCCGGGAGAACGGCTTATCGACCCCAGCCGCCCGCCAGACGACGAAACGCTGGGCGCCTGGCTGGGAGATGAGTCCTATCGCTTGTGGAATGAATTGGCCGAGTCGATAGAGAGGCGCTACCCAGGCGTATTCGCGCCGGAATGGCTATTTGGCGGCAAAAAGCATGGCGGGTCGCTCCGCTACAAAAAAAGCAAAGCCTTCTGCGCCTTGGTTCCCGAAAAAGAGCGCTTTGTGCTCGTCATCGTCCTTGGCCAAAAGGACAGAGAAAAATTCGAGAGCCTGAGAGCGAATATTTCATCGCGAACCCAGCAAATCTATGACGATTCGACAACCTATCACGACGGAAAATGGCTGGCGCTGCCGTTGCAAAGCCGAGAATCGCTGCACGACGCCCTGTTCATGCTTGGCCTCAAGAGGAAGCCGAGGCTGGCGTAGCCCGGCGATGCCGTGATCCAGGCCAGATAACGGCATTGACGAACTCCGTTCCCCAATTGACATCATGATGCGCTGACATCATGATGTGATTATGGCGCGATGCCATTTCTGGAGAATCCCATGCGCACGACCATCGACATTCCCGAACGCGAGCATGCGCTGTACACCAGTCTGGCGCGCGCACAGTCTATGAGTCTCAGCAAACTGCTGCTAAATCTTGCCCGGCGGGGTCTGGAATCGGCCAACCGCGTTTCCGAGGCCGTGCCCGCCTACCGGGTCGACCCCCAGACCGGCCTTGGCGTGTTCCGCTCCGGCAGGCCGGTTACGCTCGATGATGTCAAGGCCTTCGAAGACGATGACGGCGCTTACGCTCGGTGCGCCTCATGAGCGCGCGCCTGCTCGATGCCAATGTGCTGATTGCCTTGTTCGACGCCGACCATGTACATCACGGTATCGTGCGCGACTGGTTCATCGCCTTGCGCGGTGAATTCGCCACCTGCCCGATTGTCGAAGGCGCGTTGACCCGCTGGATCGTTCGCATTGAAGGCAGTTCTGGCGCGGCTGCCGCGCAGCGCGAATTACGTAAGCTCGCCGCCGATTCGCGCCACCGTTTCTGGCCCGACGATCTCGCCTACGCGGATGTCGAGTGGACAGGCGTGATCGGACACAGCCAGGTTACCGATGCTTACCTCGCCGCGTTGGCGCGCAAGCGCGGAGGACGGCTCGCGACGCTCGATCGCGGACTTGCCGCGTTGCATCACGATGTAGCCGAACTGATCCCCGCGTCGATCGCCCTGGATTAAGCTTGCATTTGAACGGATGGCCTTGGGCGGTCGCTTATTTCAAACGATGAACCAACGCAGCAAACCTAACCCGTAGGGCGCAATAAGCGCAGCGCATTGCGCCGCCCGGAATCGAATATCTCTTCATGCCGTCGAATCAGGATTTTCTCTCAGCTTTTTCCAAGCCTACGAATCGCAGCTCGTGGCGGCGCAGCGTAATGCGCGTTGCTTATTACGCCCTACGGCGAGCGGCGGCGCGGGCGCGTTTGGACCTCTCCTGAGCGATGAACCAGCGTAGCAAAGTCGACGGCCAGCCAGCCTATGTGCTGCATAGCTACCCGTTCCGGGAAACCAGTCTGATTGTCGAGGTATTTACCCGCGATTTCGGGCGCATGGCTTTGCTGGCGCGGGGCGCGCGGCGGCCGCGCGCCGCCATCCGTGGCTTGCTGATGGGCTTTCAGCCGCTCGAGCTGGGCTGGGCGGGCAAGGGCGAGGTGTTGACGCTGATGAAGGCGGAATGGCAGGGCGGCCAGCCGCTCTTGACGGGCGAAGCGCTGTTTTGCGGCTATTACCTGAACGAATTGCTGATGCACCTGTTGCCGCGCGAGGATGCCCACGAGAGGCTGTTCGCCCGCTATGCCGAGATGCTGCAACGCCTGGCCGCCGATCCCGCGGGCAAGGTGGTTGAGGCCGATTTGCGCTGCTTCGAGAAGGCGCTGTTGCAGGAACTGGGCTATGGCTTGACGCTGGAGCGCGATGCGGGCGGTCAGCCGGTGGCGTTTGACGCTTTCTACGCTTACCGCATGGAGCAGGGGCCGGTGCGCCTGGAGCATGATGAGGCGGCGGCCCAGGTGGTGCGCGGTAAGACCTTGCTCGATCTGGCGGCCGAGGATTTTTCCGATCCGCGCACGCGCATCGAGGCCAAGGCCCTGATGCGCGCCCTGATGGCCTATTATCTGGCCGGCAAGGAACTCGAAACCCGCAAGATTTTCAAGGAGTTGCAAGAACTATGATCGAACTGGGCGTCAATATCGACCACATCGCCACGCTGCGTCAGGCGCGCCGCACCTGGGAGCCCGATCCCCTGTGGGGCGCTGTCGAGGCGCACTTGGGCGGGGCCGATGGCATTACCGTGCATTTGCGCGAGGATCGCCGCCACATCCAGGATGCCGATGTGCGAAGGCTCAAGGAAACGACGCAAATCAAGCTGAATCTGGAAATGGCGGCGACCGACGAGATGGTCGGCATCGCCTGCGCGCTGAAACCGGAAATGGCCATGCTGGTGCCGGAAGGCCGGCACGAGGTGACCACCGAGGGCGGCCTCGACATTCTCGGCCAGGAGGCGCGCTTGAAGGATATCGTCGCCCGTCTCGCCGAGGCCGGCATCACGACCAGTGTGTTCATCGACGCCGAATTGCCGCAAATCGAGGCAGCGGCGCGCATCGGCGCGCAGGTCTGCGAAATCCACACCGGCCCCTACGCCCATGCCTTTCACGACCGGGGGCGCGATGCCGAGGCCCCGGCGGTGCTGGCCGAACTCGACAAGATTCGCCAGGGCGGGGCTTTGATCCGGCAACTGGGCATGCGCTTCAATGCCGGGCATGCGCTCAATTACTACAATGTGCAGCCGGTGGCGCGGCTTTCGGGCATTCGCGAATTGCACATCGGCCATGCCATCGTCAGCCGGGCCGTATTCGTCGGCCTGCGCGAGGCGGTGCGCGAGATGAAGGCGCTGATGCGTGAGGCTGCCGGACAAGGCGAATGATCCACGGCATTGGTACTGACATCGTCGCCGTCGCCCGCCTGCGCCAAATGTGGGAGCGGCATGGCGAGCGGGCGCTGGCGCGGCTCCTCGCGCCACGGGAGCGCGCGGATTTCGAGCGGGCCGCCGACAAGGGGCGCTTTCTCGCCAAGCGTTTCGCCGCCAAGGAAGCCTTCGCCAAGGCCTTTGGCACGGGCGTGCGCCCGCCGGCGCTGCTGCCGGCGCTGGCCGTGATTCACGACGAACTCGGCAAACCGGGCTTTGCCTACGACGACGCGCTGGCCGCCGCCGCCGGCCACCTGATCGCCCATCTTTCCATCAGCGACGAGGCCGACTATGCCGTCGCCTACGTGATTCTGGAGCGTCCATGACCGGCCCCGGGGCCGTAGGGCCGTCGGTTGGGGTGAGCGAAGCGAACCCCAACATGCCACAGAAAATGCCAGACCATGGAACCTCACCCTTTCAAAGAAAGCCGACCGCATGAGATACCGACGCGCATGGCAGCCAGGCGGCGCCTATTTCTTCACGGTCAATCTGTCCGAACGTTCCCGCACGCTGCTGGTCGATCGCATCGAAGACCTGCGTG
>CAZFHE010000394.1:0-1580 GCA_964518615.1 uncultured Dechloromonas sp.
TGGCCGAACTGGCCGACGGCTTCATCGCCCTGCCCGGCGGCTTCGGCACCTTCGAGGAATTCTGCGAGGTGCTGACCTGGGGGCAGCTCGGTTTCCACGCAAAGCCCATGGGCCTGCTCAACGTCAACGGCTTTTATGATCCCTTGCTCGCCATGTTCGACCGCGCCGTCGCCGAGGCCTTCCTGCGCCCGCAGAACCGGGCGATGGTACTGGCCGATACCGACCTCGAGGGCCTGCTGGCCGCGATGGCCGACTATCGCCCGGAGCCGGTCGGCAAGTGGCTGCAAGAGGCAAGGCAGTTGTGAGCGGCGCGGGCGGATAGCGCGTTTTCCTTCTCATGAACCAAGCGCGTTAGAGCGGCTTCGGTTCAATCCTGTACGGATGGTAGGTTGGCGCTGAGCGCAGCGAAGCCCAACACGACCACCACGTCCAGGCGGGATGATGTTGGGGTTCGCTACGCTCACCGCCAACTACACGCTTGTTCGCACCTGAATCAAAATTGCTCTAGCGCTTTCCTCCAAGGATGGAGCCGAGCACGCCGCGCAGGATTTGCTTGCCGATTTCGCGGCCCACGGTGCCGGCAGCGCCTCGGGCGGCGCTCTTGGCCGCTGTTTCGAGCACGCCTTCGCGCCTGCCGCCGCGCGGGCCGGTGCTGCCCATCAAGATGTCGCCAAGCCCGCCGAAGAGGCCGCCGCTCGGCTGCGCCGCCGGGGCGTTTTGGCGCGTCGTCGGGGCGGGCGCTGGCCGGGGCGCGCCGGCGCTGCTCGTCCAGGTGCTGGGATCGGATGGGGCCGGGGGCGGCGACATGACGCCGGGTTTGGCCGGCGCGGGTGGCGCTGGCGAATCGCCGCGCAGGGCTTCGAAGGCCGAGTGGCGGTCGATGGCCTCGCCATAGGCGGCGAGGAGCGGCGAAGCCTGGATCATGGCCCGGCGCTCGCCATCCGTCAGCGGCCCGAGGCGCGAGGCGGGCGGGAAGATGAAGGCGCGTTCGACGATATTGGGCCGGCCCTTGTCGTCGAGGAAGGAAACCAGGGCCTCGCCGACGCCCAGTTCGGTGATGGCGGTGGCCGCGTTGAATTGGGGATTGGCGCGCATGGTTTGCGCCGCCGCCTGCACCGCCTTCTGGTCGCGCGGGGTGAAGGCGCGCAGGGCGTGCTGGACGCGGTTGCCGAGCTGGCCGAGGATTTTTTCCGGCACATCCAGGGGGTTTTGCGTGACGAAAAAGACGCCAACGCCCTTGGAGCGGATCAGGCGCACCACCTGCTCGACCTTGTCGACCAGCGCTTGCGGCGCGTCGGCAAATAGCAGATGGGCTTCGTCGAAGAAGAAGGCGAGCTTGGGCTGATCGAGATCGCCGGCTTCCGGCAGGCGCTCGAACAATTCGGACAAGAGCCAGAGCAAGAAGGTGGAATACAGCTTCGGGGCATTGATCAGCTTGTCGGCGGCGAGCACGTTGATAACCCCGCGCCCGTTGCCGTCGACTCGCATCAGGTCGGCGATGTCGAGCATCGGCTCGCCGAAGAAAATGTCGCCGCCCTGTTCGCCCAGGGTCAGGAGGCCGCGCTGGATGGCGCCGATGG
>CAZFHE010000395.1:0-3599 GCA_964518615.1 uncultured Dechloromonas sp.
GGAGTTTGATGTCGGAAATTGCATTTTGGCACCGTTCGGAACACCCGGAGCAACGCCGCCTGGGGGAGCTTTGGGGGCCGTTTTTACGGCGTGAAATCCCCTGGAAAGTCGCGGCGGAAACCACGGCCCTTTTCCAGTCGGACGAAAAAGAGCGGTCAAGCATTTTCTCCAACCCGATGCTTTTTGAGACGGCGATTCGGACGGAGCTTCCCAAGGAGCTTCGGGAAATTGACCTGCGGGTCGATATTGCAAGGCACCTGCACCGGCCAGGCAGGAATTTGCCGACGAAAAACCTCAATTTTCTGTACGACTCGAACAGCGACCGGATTCGCTCGCTGGAAGAGGAGGAGGTGTTCCGGCATATCCCTCTGAGTTTCAAAATCTGCCGCGTTTACACGAAATTCGGCGAACACCACAGGGCGGTCGCCGAATCGCTTTCGAAGATTCTTTTTTCGTCTGGTGGGGATGAGTTGACGAATATGTAAGGGACATACTGTATTAACGAAATTAACGAATTGGTTATTTCTTTTTCCAATCCTCAAACGACAATACCTTTCATGAATCTCAACGAAAGAATTGAAGAAATACGTTGTCAATTTGGCTCGAAACTTTTGATTCTCGGACACCATTACCAGAAAGAAGAAGTGATCCGGCACACGGACTTACGCGGGGATTCCTATCAACTCAGTGAAGCTGCGGCGAAGCGAACCGACTGCGAAACAATCGTGTTTTGCGGTGTTCACTTCATGGTGGAGACTGCTGATATTCTGGCGAATCGTCCTCTACAGGTTGCCGCCCGTCATGGACGCCGGATTGATGTAATTCTCCCGGACTTGTCTGCCGGGTGCGATATGGCCGAAATGGCGTCGATTGCCCAAGTCGGACAATGCTGGACCGAACTCGCCGGGATTGTTGATGAAACTGACATTGTTCCGATTACTTACGTCAATTCAACAGCGGAACTGAAAGCGTTTTGCGGAAGAAACGGTGGAATTGCTTGTACTTCCAGTAATGCAAGTGCCGTCTTGCAATGGGCATTGAAGCGAAAAGGCCGAATTCTGTTTTTCCCGGACCAACATCTTGGGCGGAACACCGCTTGTCGCTTGGGAATTAATGAAAAATATATGCCAACCTGGAACCCGAAGTTGCCGTGTGGCGGATTGTCTGACCAAGAGATCAAGGAAAGCAAAATTATTCTTTGGGATGGAAATTGTTACGTTCACCAACGCTTTACATCAGAGCAGATCAATGTGGTCCGGCAAGAGTTCCCGAAAATCCGGGTAATCGTCCATTTGGAATGTCGTAAAGAGGTTGTCGATCAGGCGGATGAAGCTGGTTCAACAAAATTGATTCTTGAAAAGATCACCGATTCTCCACCCGGTTCGCAATGGGCGGTCGGAACGGAAGCAAACATGGTGAACCGGTTGATCGCAATGTTTCCTGATAAAATGATCCGGCATCTTTCGCCGAAACCGAGTTTTTGCGATACAATGGGGCGTATTTCGATCGAAAATCTTGTATGGAGTCTGGAATGTCTCGTAGCGGGAAATGCACAAAATATCATTCGGGTACCTGACCCGATTGCCACTGACGCACTCTTTTGTTTGGAACGGATGCTGATGACAAAATGTTAGCCCAAGTTCCGCAACCATCAGTGTTCCGTGCTGATTTTTTCGGGTTCGGAGTTTAAAAATCTTCACTACATTGGCTTTTACTGACCTTTTCGTAAATTTTGAGCTACGGTCTGATTCCTGCTTGAGCGAAAAACGAAGGGAGCAATTTCTCCTTGTTGATCCGCTCGCCGGCCTCCAGGACCGCTGACACCAACTCCTTGTCACTTGTCGGAACGAAGTTTGCGAGGTAACCGTTTTTGATTTGATTCCAACACGGTTCCACCGGGTTCAGCTCTGGCGAGTAGGACGGGAGGTAATGAAACTCAAACCAATCCGGTCGCGTTTCCTCGAAATACAACTCTGCGGCGTGATGAGCCGAAAGGTGATCCCATACAATCATCACCTTGGATCGATAGTAATAATGAATCTCCGTCAGAAAGAAAATCATGTCTTCCGTGTTCGCCGTCCCTGGGAACACCGTGAAACGAAAATCAAGATCATGACGGCGAGGACTGCGTGTGATGAAACCGAGCATCGTGTGGTTGTGACGGCCTGGTGTCTCAAGAAGGATCGGCGTTTCTCCAACCGGTGCCCAGGTTGTACCTGTGCTCGGCATGAAGGAAATTCCGCTTTCGTCCCATAAAATCAGCGTCAAGCCGCGTTCGCTCGCTTTTTTTTGAGTTGCGGCCAAACGTAATGACGCCAGTGATCGATGGCGGCTTGCGAACGTTTTTTCGATGGAACATCCGGTTTTTGGCAGGAGAAGCCAAGCGAACGGAGAATACGCCAAACCTGCGTTTGGGAATACTTGACACCCCATTTTTTAAGGATGAGGTCGGCGACGATCCGCGTTGTCCATCGGTCGGCAAGGTATCCGGCTGCTTTGGCACCTTGACCGAGAATCGTTTTGAGTTCGGCTTTTTGTACAGCGTCAAGTTTGACTGGCCTGCCGGACTGGGGTTGACGAGCGAGGCCTGCAAGACCTTCGCTTTGGATTTTCGCCCGCCAGCGTTTGACGGAGGAGAGCGAGACCTCCATGATTTCGACGATTTCGTCGTTGTTGAAACCACGCAGGATCAGGTCACCGGCTTGAAGTCGGCGTCGCGCCTGAGCGGAAAGGCATCCATGTGTTGTTTCCATACAACCCTATACGCAATATTTCGCCACGTGGTCCGAAATTTTTGAAAAGATCAGTAATGCGTTTAAACCGTAGCCCCTCATTCGCAGGCATTGTAACCTTACCCTGCTCCTGTGCAGGGTAAGGTTATCAGTCAGGCACGCTTCAACCGATTTCCTTCATGGTGGCCTTTGCGGTCTTGGCATCCTTTTCTGCGTAGATTTCTGTTGTAGCGACGGATTGATGGCCGAGGATGATTTTCGCCGTTTCAAGATCGCAGGTCTTGCGTATGAAGGTCGCCGCCGTGTGCCTTAACTGATTTGGCGTCCATTTTGGGACACCCGCCCGTTTACAAGCTCGTTTCACCGCCCGGCAGTAGGACGCATCGTCGTAATGTTCGCGGGGACCGCCTTTATAGGCAACCCTGACCGAATCCGGCGATGCTTTTGTTTGCTTTCGTCTCTTTGCCCGATTTGCAATGACGACCTCACGGGGACTAAACAAATACTCCGTTTCGCCGCGATTGAGCCAAGGCTTCAGGTATTCCTGGCATTTCGGCCCCAGGTAGATCGTTCGCGTGATTTCGTGATTCTCTGTTTTATGCTCGTAAGGAACGTAAACCCAGATGTCGTCTGAACGGTCAATATCACAAAGACGCATGATCGTTACCTCATCGGGTCGCATCCCCGAATAAAGTTGAAGCAGACACATCGTCGCCAGTTGTGGGGCAAGAGAAGGCAACGTCTTGAAAATGATGTCTTCCGAAACCGGTTTGATTTTTCGCGGGTTCTTGACCCGGCTCTCTTGTCCCTTGTGAAGTTGCTGGACAACCAAAAGTGCCTGATGCACCTCGACGGGCACCTGCTCTT
>CAZFHE010000396.1:0-2233 GCA_964518615.1 uncultured Dechloromonas sp.
CTCGACGGGCCGGGCGGTCGGCTATGAAAAGACGCCGACCGACTTCCCCCGGCCCGTCTGCGTTGCTCGGCGCTCCACATGGGGGCCCCAAAGGCGTCGCAATGTCTCGGCCAAGGCTGAACCGGGCGTTCAAGCAATTGCTTTGGCGGATCGGCGCCTCGGGCGCGCTCCTTATTCTGCCGACAGCTCGACGCGCTCGCCGTCCATCTCGACGCACTGGCCGGCGCGCAGTTTGGCCCGCTTGCGCGTCTCGACCCCGCCATCGACCTGGACCCGCCCCTCGCTGATCGCGGCATGGGCGGCCCCGCCGGAAGCGCATAGGCCCGTGGCCTTGAGCAACTGATTGAGCAGAATGTATTCGCCGCGAAGGGCAAAGCGGATGGTCATGGGAAGATCCTTGGCATCGCCGGCGATGCCCGGGCGGGCGGCGATATTACGCTGACTGGCGCACACAAGCCGTACCCGCAGCGGCGGCGATGGCTCCGACCTGTTCGCCGAGGGCGGCTTCGCCGCGATAAATCAGACGATCGATGCCGGCCCCGCACAGGCCGGCGATGGCGGCGGCGTCGCCCTGCACCAGGTTGAGCACGCCCGCCGGCCAGCCGACGCGGGCGGAGAGTTCGCACAGCGCAAACACCGCCGCCGGCGCTCTCGGGCTGGGCTTGACCACCGCCGCTGCGCCGGCCAGCAGCGCGGGAGCGAGGGCGGCGGCAACCCCAGACAGCGGGCGCTCAGCATCGACGACGACGCCGATGAGGCCGGTTTCGCCGACTTCGGTGTCGCGCAGCGCGGCTACCGCGGCGCGGACTTCTGCGTCGGCGCCCGCCTCATCGAAGGCGATTTCCTGCAACAAGAGCTTGGCGAAGTGAGCGGCGTAGCGTTCCAATCCGTCGGCCAGCGCGGCCAGGCGGATATGGCGGGCATTCAGCCCCATTTCCGCCCATCCGGGCTGTGCGGCGCGGGCGGCGGCCACCGCCTCGGCGGCTTCGCTCGCGCCGCACAGCGGCACCCGGCGCAGACGCTCGCCGCTCTGCGCATGCGCGACGTCATAAAAGGACTCGCCGACAGAGAGATAGGCGTGGCCGTTGATCCACAGGGGCATGGCCAGCGGGCCTTCGGCTACGAATTTCATGGTCAGGCTCCTTGCTGCGTAAAGTGTGTAGAAGGGGGCGACGAGACAGGGCGCGAAGCGCGCCGCGCACATGCTAGTATTGCGCCGCACAAGAAGGCAAAGTCGCCAATGCTACTCAAACCACCGCGATAAAGGAATCCCGTTGTCCGACGAAGCCCGTGTTCCCGCCAGGGCGGCCGGTTCCATCCAGGTCATCGAGCGCATGATGTCGCTGCTCGATGCGCTGGCCGCGTCGCCGGACGCCGCCAGCCTGAAACATCTGGCGGCCGCCACCGAGCTCCATCCCTCCACCGCCCACCGCATCCTGGCCGCCATGACCCAGGCCCGCTTCGTGGAACGCGAGGACGCCGGCGCCTACCGTCTCGGCATCCGCCTCCTTGAACTGGGCAATATCGTCAAATCGCGCATCAATCTGCGCGAAGTCGCCCTGCCCTTCATGCTGGCGCTGCACGAGCAAATCGGCGAGGCAATCAATCTCGGCGTGCGCCACGACGACGAGATCGTCTATCTCGAACGCACCTCCTCGGGGCGCGCGCTGGTGCGCGTCGTGTATCTGGTCGGCGGCCGCGCGCCGCTGCATCTGACCTCGCTCGGCAAGCTCTTCCTCGCCGCCGACAATGCGCAAAAAGTGCGCGACTACGCCAAGCGCACCGGCCTGCCGGGCAAGACGCCGCATTCGCTGACCACGCTGACGGCGCTGGAAAAGGAATTGGACAAGGTGCGCCGGCATGGCATCGCCTTCGATGACGAGGAAGCCGAGATCGGACTCAAATGCCTCGCCGCCCCGATCCACGACGACGAGGGCCATGTCGTCGCCGCCCTGTCGGTATCCGCCCCGGCCGATCGCCACGACCCGAACTGGGTCAGCGAACTGCGCCGCACCGCCGACGCGGTTTCACACGCCATCGGCTACAGCGGCAAGAAATGACAAGGGCCGCTCGCGGCGGCCCCGGCAATTCGAAACGCTATCCGCAGTCAGGCGGAGCGCCTGGCGCTGGCCACGCTGGCGCTTTCCATCCAGCGCTTGATCCGGTTGGCGTCGCCGACCCGGGTCATCTTGCCGTTCGAGTCGAGCAGCACGATCACCACCGGCTTGCCGGC
>CAZFHE010000397.1:0-8553 GCA_964518615.1 uncultured Dechloromonas sp.
CGTCGAGTCGGAGAGGGTAGTCGGCGCAGCCGACCGCGTAACCTGGGGTCGCCTTTTGCCTGCGGCAGCGATGAACCCCGCCTTTGGCTACTTTCTTTTGGCGAAACAAAGTACGCCCGCGCGTCAGGCGCGGAAAACAGCGCTTGAGAAAAGCAAAGACACGGGATGGCTTTACCGCCCTTGGGCTGACGTGCACGGATTCCGGCCAGGCTTTTGTCCCCGGCAGGATGCGTTAGAATCGCCTTTCTGCCTCCCGGCGCGTCGTGCTGCCGGTTGGCGGGCGTTACCTAAGCTTCCGGATGCCGTGATGAACGAACCGAAAACACCTTACGAAATCGCCCGCCGGGCACTCAAACGCATGGTGCGGGAGCAAGTGTCGCCGACGCCTGCGAATTATCTGGTCTATTACAACGAGACAGCCGGTCTGTCCGCCTCCGCGGCGCTGCCGCCGGAACTGGCGGCGCGCTTGACGCATTTTGTCGAAAGCGTGAGGCCCGCGCTGGGCGACGAGAGTCCGCGGGTCGGCGCGCTGTTCGTCGATCTGTTGGCCGCCCTGCGCGAGATGCCGGTGGATGTGCCAAAGCTCCTCAGCCTCTTGGCCGACGGCCAGCGCCTGATCCACGCCGCCGCCCTGGAGCAGGGCGAGATCAAGGCCGCGCTGCTCAAGCTCTTGCACCTGATTATCGAAAATATCGGCGAATTGAGTCTCGACGACAGCTGGTTGAAGGGCCAGATCGACGGCCTGCTGAGTGTCGTGGTGCCGCCCCTGAGCTTGCGCCATCTCGACGAAATGGAGCGGCGTCTGCGCGACGTGATGCTCAAGCAGGGCGAAGCCAAGCACCGTTCGGTCGAGGCCCAGGAGGAAATGCGCAAAATGCTGGCGGCCTTCGTCGAGCGTCTGGCGGCGATGAATGCGTCGAGCGCCAACTTTCAAGAGAAGGTCGAAGAAAGCGCCCGGCGGATCGCCGGGGTCAAGTGCGTCGAGGATCTGGAGCCCTTGCTCGACGACCTCGTGGCCGCCACCCGGGGCATGGTCGAGGAGACCGCCTATTCCCGCCAGGAATTGCAGGGCTTGCAGGACAGGGTAGAGGCCACCGAGGCCGAGCTGGTGCAACTGCATCTCGAACTGGACAACGCGAGCCTGTTGGCCCGCCACGATCCGCTGACCGACACGCTGAACCGCAAGGGGCTGGACGAAGCGCTGGCGCGCGAAACCGCCGCGATGCGGCGCAAGGCGTCGCCCTTGTCGCTTTGTCTCCTTGATGTGGATAACTTCAAGGCGCTCAATGACCGCTTTGGTCATGATGTCGGCGATGACGCGCTGGTTCATCTGACCAAGGTCGCCCGCGCCAATATGCGCCCGAGCGACACCCTGGCCCGCTACGGCGGCGAGGAATTCGTGATCCTGATGCCCGACACCGGCCTCGACGACGGCATCGAGGCGATGGTGCGCTTGCAGCGCGAATTGACCAAGGCCTTCTTCCTGACCGGCAATGAGAAGATTCTGATCACCTTCAGCGCGGGCGTCGCCCAGTTTCAGCCGGGCGAATCCGGCGCGGATGCCATCCGCCGCGCCGATCGCGCCATGTATCTGGCCAAGCGCGCCGGCAAGAACCGCGTCAGGGGCGGCTGACTTGCAGGCGCGGCCCTTGTTGCAGGGGCTCCCCTTCGAGGCCCGCGCCGATGCCCGCATCCTGATTCTCGGCAGCATGCCGGGGCAAGCCTCGCTCGATCTGGGGCGCTATTACGCCCATCCGCGCAATGCCTTCTGGCCGATCATGGGCGGGCTTTTCGGCGCAGGCCCCGAACTGCCCTACGAAGAGCGCCTGCACCGATTGAAAGAAAACGGTATCGCGCTCTGGGACGTGATCGCCGTCTGCGAGCGCCAGGGCAGCCTGGATGCCGCCATCGCCCCCGGCTCGGTGCGGGTCAATGATTTTGCCGCCTTTTTCAAGGCCCATCCGGCCATAGCGCGACTCTATTTCAATGGGGCCGCCGCCGAAACGGCCTTTCGCCGCCATGTCTTGCCCCGGCTTGCCGGCTTGCCGCCGGGCCGCCGCCTGCCATCGACCAGCCCGGCCCATGCCGCTCGCGGCTATGCCGAGAAGCTGGCGGCCTGGTCGGTGCTTGCCGAGCCGGATTAGGGGGCGGCGGGGGCGTATAATCGTTGCTTTTGAATTTTTGCCGTCCATCAATGGCCCACGACGTTAAATCACAACTGACTCAACTGATCCGCCAGGCGCTTGCCAGCGTCGCTCCGACCGCCGCCGATCTGCCGATTCACCTCGAACGCCCGCGCGATCCGGCGCATGGCGATTTCGCCACCAATCTGGCGATGCAACTGGCCAAGGCGCTGAAAAAAAATCCTCGCGAGATTGCGAGCCAGTTGCTGGCCGAATTGCCGGTGTCGATTCTGGTGGCCAAGGCGGAGGTCGCGGGCGCGGGCTTTATCAATTTCACTCTCGATCCGCGCGCCAAGCTCGATGCCGTTTGCGAAGCCTTGCGCGAGGGCGGCGATTTTGGCCGCTCGATGCTGGGCGGCGGGCAGAAAATCCAGGTCGAATTCGTTTCGGCCAATCCGACCGGCCCCTTGCATGTCGGCCACGGCCGGGGCGCGGCCTATGGCGCGTCGCTGTCCAATTTGCTGGCCTTCGCCGGCTGGGATGTGACCCGCGAGTACTACGTCAATGACGCCGGCCGGCAGATGGATATCCTCGGCCTGTCGACCTGGCTGCGCTATCTGGAGCGTCATGGCGTGATCCTGCCTTTTCCGCCGAATGGCTATCAGGGCGACTATGTGCGGGCCATGGCCGAGCAATTGCAGCATGCCCACGGCGACAAGTACTTGCGTTCAGCCGAGGCCGTGCTGGCCGGCACGCCGGGTCTGCCGGAAGCCGAGCGCGCCGATGATGCGGCCAAGCAGCAGCGCGAGGCGCATCTCGATGCGCTGATCGCCCGGGCCAAGGAATTGCTCGGGGCGGATTGGGATTACGTGCATAGTCATGCGCTGACCGAGCAATTGGCCGATTGCCGCGACGATCTGGAACAATTCGGCGTGCATTTCGACGTCTGGTTTTCCGAAAAGGCGCTGTTTGACACGGGCTTGGTCGCCCGCTGCGTCGATTTGCTGGAGCAGAAGGGCCATCTCTATGTGCAGAATGGCGCGCGCTGGTTCCGTTCCACCGCCTTTGGCGACGAGAAGGATCGCGTGGTTCAGCGCGAGAATGGCCTCTTCACCTATTTCGCCTCCGACATCGCCTATCACCTGAACAAGTTCGAGCGCGGCTTCGACCGGATGATCAACATCTGGGGGGCCGACCACCACGGCTACATTCCGCGCGTGGCCGGCGCCGTCAAGGCGCTCGATCTCAATGCCGACAAATTGCAGGTGGCGCTGGTGCAGTTCGCGGTGCTTTACCGCAACGGCCAGAAAGCCTCGATGTCCACCCGCTCCGGCGAATTCGTCACCCTGCGCGAATTGCGCGGCGAGGTCGGCAACGACGCCTGCCGCTTCTTCTACGCGCTGCGCAAATCGGATCAGCATCTCGATTTCGATCTCGATCTCGCCAAGAGCCAGAGTAACGAAAACCCGGTCTACTACATCCAGTACGCCCACGCCCGCATCTGCTCGGTGCTCAACCAGTGGTCGGGCGAGCTTTCCTCGCTCGCCGACTGCGATCTCGCCCCTCTCGACAACCCGCGAGAACTGGCCATCGCCAACCAGCTGGCGCAATTCCGCGAGGTGATCGAGAGCGCCGCCCGCGACCTCGCGCCGCACCAGATCGCCTTCTATTTGAAGGATCTGGCCGGGGAATTCC
This sequence comes from uncultured Dechloromonas sp., assembly GCA_964518615.1. Classification (GTDB taxonomy): domain Bacteria; phylum Pseudomonadota; class Gammaproteobacteria; order Burkholderiales; family Rhodocyclaceae; genus Azonexus. The sequence continues at coordinate 3,819 of CAZFHE010000397.1, forward strand.
ACGCCTGGTACAACGCCGAGCGCATGCTGGTCGATGATGCGGCCCTGCGCGATGCCCGCGTGGCGCTGGCCCTGGCCGTGCGTCAGGTGATCCGTAATGGCCTCGCCATTCTCGGCGTCAGTTGCCCGGAATCCATGTAAGGAAAGTCCATGAGCCGCGACATGAAATCCCGCAAAAGCCAGCCCGCCCGGAAGAAATCCGGCGGCGGCACGCTGATCGGCATGTTCATCGGCCTCGTCCTCGGCGTGGCCATTGCCGCCGGCGTCGTCTGGTATATGAACAAATCGCCGCTGCCCTTTTCCGCCAAGGCAACGCAGCCGGCCAGCCGGCCCGGCGGGGGCAATGGCGAGCCGCGGGCCTTGCCGGGCAAGCCGGGCGATCCGGCGCCGGAAAAGCGCTTCCAGTTCTACGACATTCTGCCTGGCAAGACCGAGGCCGTGCCCGATCCGGCCGCCCGTCCGGCCGAGGCGAAGCCGGAAGAGAAGAAGGAAGATAAAAGGGATGAGACCAAGGAGAGCAAGGCGCCGCTCTTCCTCCAGGTCGGTTCTTTCAGCACGGCCCAGGATGCCGATAACCAGAAGGCCAAGCTGGCCTTCATGGGCATCGAGGCCGGGGTGCAGCAGGTGATGATCCAGGAAAGGACGCTGTATCGCGTCCGCGTCGGTCCCTTCATGCGGATCGACGAATTGAACGAGGTGCGCTCCGAGCTGGCCAAGTCCGGCATCGAAGCCCAGTTATCCAAATAAGGAGCAGGCATGAAATTTCACCGTCGCCATTTCATCAATGCCCTGGCGGGCGCAGCGGTTTTCGCCTTCACTGCGATAGCCCAGGCTCAGACCGCCGGCAAGGATTACATCCCCATCACCCCGGCGCAGCCGACCGAGAACCCGGCCAAGATCGAGGTGCTCGAATTTTTCAGCTACGGCTGCCCGCATTGCGGCGACCTGAACCCGCTGCTGGGCCCCTGGGCCGCCAAACAGGGGGCCGACGTCGTCGTCAAAAAAGTGCCGGTGAGCTTTGGCCGCGCCGCCTGGAACAATATCGCCCGCCTTTATTACGCGCTGGAAATCACCGGCGACCTGGAGCGCCTCGATGCAGAGGTGTTCCGGGCGGTGCACGGGCAGCGGACGAATCTGTTCGATGAGCGCAATATCAAGGAATGGGTGGCCAGGAAGGGCGTCGACCCGAAGAAATTCGCCGATGCCTTCAATTCTTTTGGCGTCAATAGCAAGGTCCGCCGGGGCGATCAACTGTCCCAGGCGTACAAGATCGAGGGCGTGCCGGCGCTGGCCATCGACGGCAAGTACCTGGTCGGCGGGAAGAGTCTGGAGGAAATGCTCTCCAATGCCGACAAGCTGATCGCCAAGGCGCGAGGCGAGAAGGCCGGCAAGCCCTAATTGACCCTCAAGGTTTTCATCACGGGCGCCTCGTCGGGTATCGGCGAGGCGCTTGCCGTCGACTATGCCGCTCGCGGCGCGCGGCTGGGCCTCGTTGCCCGGCGCGGCGATTTGCTGGCGGCCCTGAATGAGCGCCTGGGCGGCGGCCATGCCTGCTATGCGCTGGACGTCACCGACGCGCGCGCCTTGCGCGAGGCCGCCGCCGATTTCATCGCCCGCTTCGGCGCGCCGGATATCGTCATCGCCAGCGCCGGCGTCTCGGCTGGCACCTTGACCGAAGACGCCGAGGACCTCGCGGCGCTGCGCCGCATCATGGATATCAATGTTTTCGGCATGGCCGCCGCCTTCGCGCCCTTCATCCCGGCCATGCGCTCGGCGGGCGGCGAGCGGCGTCTGGTCGGCATCGCCTCGGTCGCCGGCATTCGCGGCCTGCCGGGAGCGGGCGCTTACTCGGCTTCCAAGGCCGCGGCCATCGCCTATCTCGAAAGCCTGCGCCTGGAAATGCGCCCCATCGGCATCAAGGTGGTGACCATTGCGCCGGGCTATATCGAAACCCCGATGACCGCCGTCAATCCCTACCCCATGCCCTTCCTGATGCCCGTCGACCGGGCCGCCGCGCGCTTTGTCAGGGCCATCGAGCAGGGCGTCAGCTATACCGTGATTCCCCGGCCCATGGGCATGGTCGCCAAGCTCTTGCGCCTTCTGCCCAACGCGCTGTATGACCGCTTGTTTACCCACGCCCCGCGTAAGCCGCGCGGCTTGTTAAAATAATCCGATGCCCGACCTCCTGATCAACGGCCTCGCCCGCCAGTTTTCCGACCCCTTGACCGTCGCCGGCCTGATCGAACAGCTCGGCTACGCCGGCCAGCGCATCGCCATCGAACGCAATGGAGAGATTGTCCCCAGGAGCCAGCACGGGACCACGCCGCTGGCCGATGGCGATCGACTCGAAATCGTCGTCGCCGTCGGGGGCGGTTAGCCGGCGCTCCTCCCGAATGGAGGCCGGAATCCGGCATCAACCCGCAATCAATCATTGGACGCAGAATTGGACGCAGATATGCATCAGCTCACCATCGCCGGTCAGACCTATCGTTCCCGCCTGCTGGTCGGAACCGGGAAATACAAGGATTTCGCCGAGACCCGCGCCGCCATCGACGCTTCCGGCGCCGAAATAGTCACCGTCGCCATCCGCCGCACCAATATCGGCCAGGATGCCGGCCAGCCCAATCTGCTCGACGCCGTGCCGCCGTCGCGCTTCACCATCCTGCCCAATACCGCCGGCTGCTACACGGCGGACGATGCGGTGCGCACGCTGCGTCTGGCGCGCGAACTGCTCGACGGCCATCCGCTGTGCAAGCTCGAAGTGCTCGGCGACCCGCAAAGCCTCTTCCCCAACATGCCGGAGACCCTGAAAGCCGCTGCGACCCTGGTCAAGGAAGGTTTCTCGGTCATGGTGTACTGCTCGGATGATCCGATCCAGGCAAGGATGCTCGAAGACATCGGCTGTGTCGCCGTGATGCCGCTGGCCTCGCTGATCGGCTCCGGCATGGGCATTTTGAATCCCTGGAATCTTCGCCTCATTATCGACAATGCCAAGGTGCCGGTGATTGTCGATGCCGGCGTCGGCACCGCCTCGGATGCGACCATCGCCATGGAACTCGGCTGCGATGGCGTTTTGATGAACACCGCCATCGCCCATGCCAAAGACCCGGTGCTGATGGCCTCGGCCATGAAAAAAGGCGTCGAGGCCGGGCGCGAGGCCTTTCTTGCCGGACGCATGGCGAGAAAACTCTATTCGGCCGACCCCTCGTCGCCGGTCGCCGGGATGATCGGTTCATGAGCGCCGCCGCCCGGCCGCCCGAAGGCGACGCTCCCTCCCTTGGGGAGGATGTCGCGCAGCGACAGGAGGGCGAAAAAACGAGCGCCGCCGCCCCGCTGATCCACGCCGCCGCCGAGGGCGAGGAAGGCGAATACACCGCTGGCCGCCACGGCCACATCAAGAGCTTTGTTCGCCGCGCCGGGCGCATGTCGGAAGCCCAGCAGCGCCATCTCGACGACATGTTGCCGAAAATCGGCATTGCCTACCGGCCGGAAGCCATCGACCTGGACGCGATCTTTGGCCGCCCGGCGCCAAAAATTCTTGAAATCGGCTGCGGCATGGGCGAGACGACGGCGAAAATTGCCGAGGCGCATCCCGAGAACGACTATTTCGGTCTGGAAGTGCATGTGCCGGGCGTCGGCGCCCTGTGCAAGCTGATCGCCGAAAAGCAGTTGAGCAATCTGCGCATCGGCCACCACGACGCCGTCGAGGTGGTGCGCGACATGTTGCCGGAAGCCTCGCTAGCCGGCATCCACATCTTTTTCCCCGATCCCTGGCACAAGACCCGGCACAAGAAGCGCCGGCTGATCCAGCCCCCGTTTGTCGCGCTCCTGGCCTCGCGCCTGAAACCCGGCGGCTATCTGCACTGCGCCACCGATTGGGAAAATTACGCGCTACAAATGCTGGCCGTGCTCGGCGCTGACGCGAGCCTCGCCAACAGCGTCCCCGGCCCTGCGCCCGCCGCGCTCGAAGCCGCGCTGGAAGCCGATTCGGTGGCGGGCCTCGCCGGTTTCGCGCCGCGCCCGGACTACCGGCCGCTAACCAAATTCGAAAACCGCGGCCTGCGCCTGGGCCACGGCGTCTGGGATCTGGTATTCAAGAAGCGCTGAAGCGGCGCGGCGATGCCGCCAAGCGCGATCCAATGAAAATGGGGACCGAGGTCCCCATTGTTACGCCCCTCTCGCGCGGAGGGGATGCGCCGCTGCTTACTTCTGGCGGCGTCGGCCAACCCAGAGGCCGCCGCCCAGGGCGGTGACCAGCAGCAGGGCGCTGGCGGGTTCCGGCATCGGGTTGTTCGGTATCCGGGTGGCTACCAGATAGTCTTGATAGCCCGCAATGTCGCCTTCGCCATTGATCTTGCCGCTGACATAGAAGGCGAAGCTGTAGAGGTCGTCGCCCAGCGTGCCGTTGAGCTGGCTCAGCATGTCGTTGGCAATGCCGACGATGTTCTGGTTGGTATTGGCGTTGGCGGCCACCGAGCCGCTTCCATCGAGCAAGAAGTCGTGGTCGGCGATGAGTTCCCACAGCGCAAGCTGAAAGCCGGCCGCCGCGTTCTTTCCGGCCACGCTGTCTTCCAGCGTGCTGGCGTAGAACTTGGAATACAGCTCGTTGATGAAACTCGCCGTGCTGTTGCCGAAAATGCTGAAAAGATCGCCGGTTTCGTAATTCTGGTTGCTGATCGGCGCGGCCTCCCAGGGATCGACGCAGAAGGCGAGCACGGTGTTGTCATTGTCGATGA
>CAZFHE010000398.1:0-5423 GCA_964518615.1 uncultured Dechloromonas sp.
AGGCTGGGGATCATCATCTCCTTGATGGCCGCGCCCGTGAGCATGTCCACCGCGCGCCCGTATTCGGGCTTGGCGGTGCCTTCCATGATGCCCTTGATCTCGCGGAACTGGCGGCGCACTTCTTCCACCACGCTGCCGGCCGCGCGCCCCACGGCTTCCATCGCCATGGCGCCGAACAGGTAGGGGATCAGGCCGCCGATGAACAGGCCCACGATCACCATCGGGTCGCTCAGGTCAAAGCTCAGGTGCTGTCCGAAGCTGCCCAGCTTGTGCGTGTAGTCGGCAAACAGCACCAGCGCGGCCAAGCCGGCGGAACCGATGGCATAGCCCTTGGTCACCGCCTTGGTGGTATTGCCGACGGCGTCGAGCGGATCGGTGACATTGCGCACCTCGGGCGGCAATTCGGCCATTTCGGCGATGCCGCCGGCGTTGTCGGTGATCGGGCCATAGGCGTCCAGCGCGACGACGATGCCGGCCATCGACAGCATCGAGGTAGCGGCAATCGCGAGGCCATACAGGCCGCCGATCGAATAAGCGCCCCAGATGGACAGGCAGACGGACAGCACCGGCAGCGCGCAAGCCTTCATCGACACGCCGATGCCGGCGATGATATTGGTCGCATGCCCGGTCTGGCAGGCCGAAGCGACATGCTTGACCGGCCCGTATTCGGTGCCGGTGTAATACTCGGTGATCCACACCAGGGCCGCGGTCAGCACCAGGCCGATGATGGAGCACAAAAACATGCTGCCGGTGGTGATGCCGGCCGCCGCGTCGCCCGCGCCGATCAGCCAGGCGGTGACCGGATAGTAGAGCGCAAGCGCCAGCACGCCGGCGACGATCAGGCCCTTGTACAGCGCCCCCATGATCTTGCCGCCGTCGGAAGTCTTGACGAAGTAGCAGCCGACGATGGAGGCGAGGATGGAGACGGCCCCGAGCGCCAGCGGATAGAGAATCAGGCTCCCGCCAAAATCCGCCGGCAAGTCCTTGAGGGTCAATGCGCCGAGCACCATGGTCGCCACCACCGTGACGACATAGGTCTCGAACAGATCGGCGGCCATGCCGGCGCAGTCGCCGACATTGTCGCCGACGTTATCGGCGATCACCGCCGGGTTGCGCGGATCGTCCTCGGGAATGCCGGCCTCGACCTTGCCCACCAGGTCGGCCCCGACGTCGGCCCCCTTGGTGAAAATGCCGCCGCCCAGACGGGCGAAGATGGAAATCAGCGAGGAACCGAAGGCCAGGCCGATCAGGGCATGCAAGGCCTCGCTCTGGGAAAGGCCAAACCAGGGCAGCACCGCGTAATACCCGGCAACGCCGAGCAAGCCGAGGCCGACCACCAGCATGCCGGTAATCGCGCCGCCCTTGAACGCCACGTCGAGCGCCGGGGCGATGCCGCCGCGAGCCGCCTCGGCGGTGCGCACATTGGCGCGCACCGAGACATTCATGCCGATGAAGCCGGCCGCGCCCGAGAGCGCGGCGCCGATGACGAAGCCAACGGCGGTGCCAATGCCGAGGAAGATGGCGATGAGGATGGCGATGACCGCGCCGACCAGGGCGATGGTCTTGTACTGCCGGTTCAGATAGGCCGCCGCGCCTTCCTGGATGGCCTTGGCGATTTCCTGCATGCGTTCGTTGCCGGCGGGCAACGCGAGAATCTGGCGGCTGGAAATCCAGCCATAGAGAACGGCAACGACAGCGCAAGCCAGCGCCAACAGCAATTCTGGAGACATCAGTTCCCCCCTCCCCGGTTATGGAAAATTACACCTCGAAAACTCCCAGCTTTTTCTGTACGGCAATATTTTTCAGGCGCACATAGTCGGGCAGGCCGTTCTTGAAAGGCGGCGGCTCCTCGCCCTCGATCAGCGGTTGCAGGTAGGCCCGGCAGGCGTCGGTAATGTGAAAGCCGTCGGCGCTGATGAATTCTGGCGGCATCTTGCGCTCGACATTGGCCACCTCGGCCAGCGGCGCCTCGCCAATCTCCCAGCGGTAGGGCGCATCGGCCAGACGGCGCACCGTGGCCATCACGGCATTTTTGCCCTCCAGGGCCAGTTTGACGGCGGCCACGCCCAGGGCGTGCGCCTGTTCGAGATCGGTGCGCGAGGCGAGGTGACGGGCCGCGCGTTGCAGATAATCGGCCAGCGCCCAGTGGTATTTGTAACCCAGCCTGTCCTTGACCAATTGCGCGATGACCTGGCCGACGCCGCCCAGCTGGGCATGGCCGAAGGCATCCTTGCTGCCCATCTCGGCAATCAGCTTGCCGCTGGCGTCGGACAGCCCCTCGGACACGGCCACGGTGCAGTAGCCGTATTGCTGGACGCATTGCTCGACGCGGACGAGAAAACGCTCCGGATCAAACGGGACCTCGGGAAAGAGCAGGATGTGCGGCGGCTCGCCCTCGCGCTCGCTGGAAAGGCCGCAGGCGGCGGTAATCCAGCCGGCGTGGCGGCCCATCACTTCGAGGACGAAAATCTTGGTCGAGGTGCGCGCCATCGAGGCGACGTCGTATCCGGCCTCGCGAATCGAGGTGGCGACATACTTGGCGACCGAGCCGAAGCCCGGGCAGCAGTCGGTCAAGGGCAGATCGTTATCGACGGTCTTGGGCACGCCGACGCAGATCACCGGATAGCCCATCTTCTCGGAGATTTGCGACACCTTCCAGGCGGTGTCCATGGAATCATTGCCGCCGTTGTAGAAGAAATAGCCGATGTCGTGCGCGCGGAACACCTCGATCAGGCGCTCATACTGGGCGCGGTGCTGTTCCAGGCTCTTCAACTTGTAGCGGCAGGAACCGAAAGCGCCACCCGGCGTATGGCGCAGGCGGGCGATATCGGCATCCGTCTCGAGACTGGTGTCGATCAAATCCTCGGTCAACGCGCCGATAATGCCGTCGCGGCCGGCAAACAGCTTGCCGATCCGCCCGGGATGGCGGCGGGCCTCCTGGATGAGGCCGCAGGCCGTGGCGTTGATGACGGCGGTAACGCCCCCCGATTGTGCATAGAAGGCATTTTTTGCCGTCATCTTGGTTTCCTCTTACTTGAGTGCGGCGAAAACGCTCTGGGTGATCTGGTCGACGCTGCCGACGCCGGCCACCTTCTTCACTTTTGGGGCCCTCGCGTCGCCCTCGGCCGCCCATTTGCTGTAAAAATCGACCAGCGGCTTGGTCTGCGCGTGATAGACCTCGAGGCGCTTCCTGACGGTTTCTTCCTTGTCGTCGTCGCGCTGGACCAGATCCTCGCCGGTCACGTCGTCCTTGCCCTCGACCTTGGGCGGGTTGAATTTGACGTGGTAGGTGCGGCCCGAGGCCAGATGGGCGCGACGGCCCGCCATGCGCTCGATGATGTCGCTATCCGGCACGTCGATTTCCAGTACATAGTCGATGGGCACGCCGGCATCCTTCATGGCCTGGGCCTGCGGAATGGTGCGCGGAAAGCCGTCGAACAAATAGCCGTTCTGGCAATCCTTCTCATTCAGGCGATCCTTGACCATACCGATGATGACCGCATCGGGAACCAGGCCGCCGGCATCCATGTGCTTCTTGGCTTCCAGGCCGAGCGCGGTGCCGGCCTTGACCTGGGCGCGCAACATGTCGCCGGTGGAAATTTGCGGAATGGCGAATTTCTCGCAGATGAACTGGGCCTGCGTGCCCTTGCCGGCGCCGGGTGCGCCCAACAAAATCAGTTTCATGAGTAGTCCCTCGGGTCGGTACGACTGAAAATTTTGTTATCGGCCTGTCTCGCGGGCGCTGATTTGCCCGCCCTCCGGAGCCGGAAAATTACTCGCTATTCCCTGCCCGGTCAAACAATTTGCGCATCCTGTCGGCGTCTTCGGGCGTATCGACGCCCGGCGCGGGCGCAGCGCCAATCAGCGCCACGCTGATCCGGTAGCCATGCCAGAGGGCGCGCAATTGCTCCAGCGATTCAAATTGCTCGGTCGGCGCGGGCATCAGGCCCGCATAGGCTTTCAGGAAGCTTGCGCGATAGGCGTAGAGGCCGACGTGGCGATAGGCTGGAAAATCCGAAGGCAGCGTCTCGCCGCCTCCCTCGCGGGCAAAGTGATCGCGCGCATAGGGAATCGGCGCGCGCGAAAAATAGGCGGCATCGCCATCGGCGCGGCAGACGACCTTGACCACATTGGGATTGAAAAAATCGGCGGCATCGGCAATCGGGTGCGCCACCGTGGCGATATCGGCGCCGCTGCTGGCCAGTTGGCGCGCGGTTTGCAGGATGACTTCCGGCTCGATCAGCGGCTCGTCGCCCTGCACATTGACAATGATGGTCTCGGACGGCCAGCCCCGCAATTCGACCACTTCGGCCAGGCGGTCGGTGCCGGTGGCGTGGTCGGCGCGGGTCATCACGGCGGCGACTTCGTGCTTTGTGGCCACGGCATGCACCCCGGCATGATCGGTGGCAACCCAGACCTCCTCGGCGCCGGAGAGGCGCGAGCGTTCGGCGACGCGCACGACCATCGGCTTGCCGCCCAGATCGAGCAGCGGCTTCCCGGGCAGGCGGCTCGAGGCGTAGCGCGCCGGAATGACGACCTTGAAGGCCGGCTGCGCCATGATCAGGCTTCGAGCGGCAGTTGGCGGGCCTCGTCCTCCAGCATCACCGGAATGTCGTCGCGAATCGGGAAGGCCAGACGGCAGGGCTTGCAGACCAGTTCGGCGTCGGCCTTGCGGTATTCGAGATTGCCCTTGCAAATCGGGCAGACGAGGATGTCAAGCAAGCGGGCGTCCACGGATTTTCTCCAGAATGAGTTCAACGAGCGCCGGCGACAGCTCGGCCTCGACCGGCAGGACCCAGGCCTCGCCGGCGGTCAATGCGGCGCATTTTACTGCATCCTTCTCGGTCATCAGCAGCGCGCTGCCGGCGGCAAAAGTCAGATCGGCCGCCGTATAGGCATGGTGATCGGGAAAGGGATGGCGAGAAAAGCTCAAGCCCAGCGCTTCCAGGGTACGGAAAAAACGCGCGGGATCGCCAATGCCGGCGAGCGCATGCAAACGCCGGCCAGCCAGCTGGGCTGGCGGACACGTCTGTTGCGGATCTTCGAGGCGGTAAAAGACGCCCGGGGTGAGGCGCATGTCGAAGCGCTTGACGCCCGCCGGCAGACGCGGATCGGCAAGGCCGTTACAAATCACCGCATCGACCGCGCCGAGCCTCGAGAGCGGCTCGCGCAAGGGGCCGGCCGGCAGCAGCCAGCCATTGCCCGCGCCCCGGTCGTCGAACACGGCCAGTTCGACATCGCGCGCGAGGCGATAATGCTGCAAGCCATCGTCGCACAGTAGCAGATCGACCTCGGGATGCGCGGCCAGCAAGGCGCGGCCAGCCGCCGCCCGGTCGCGTCCGACCCACACCGGCGCGCCGCTGCGCCTAGCAAGTAACAGCGGCTCGTCGCCGACCTCGGCCGGCGAATCTTCCTTGCCGACG
>CAZFHE010000399.1:0-3224 GCA_964518615.1 uncultured Dechloromonas sp.
CGGTGCCGCCAGAGCGCCTGGAAACGGCGGCGGCGGCGGTCAATCGCTTTCCCGAGGTCAATCACAATTACGAGCGCGAGCACCGCTACAACCTGTGGTTCGTCGTCACCGCCGGCAGCGAGGAACGCCTGCAAGCCTCGCTCGACGCCATCGTCCAGGCCGCCGGCTATCCACTGCTGGCCCTGCCCTTGCTCGAAGAATTTCATATCGACCTCGCTTTCCCGCTCGATCACGGGCCGGGCGCAAGCTCCGCGCCCCTCTCCCCCTCTCCCATGAATGGGAGAGGGGAGGCAAGCGTGACTCCCAGCCAGCCGGGCAGGCAAGTCGCCGCCGCCCATCGGGTGTCGCCTGCGCCTCCCATCGACGAGGCCGAGCGGCGTCTGGTTTCGGTGCTGCAAGAGGGGCTGCCGCTCTTCATCCGTCCCTTCGCGCTGATCGCCGAGCGCGTCGGCGCGTCCGAATCCGAGGTTCTCGGACGTATTGGCCGCTGGCTGGAGGATGGCGTGATCAAGCGCTTCGGCGTGGTCGTCCGCCATCGCGAACTGGGTTACCAGGCCAATGCCATGCTGGTGCATGACATCGCCGACGACCGGGTCGGCGACATCGGCCGCGCCCTGGCCGGGGAAGCCGCAGTCACGCTCTGCTACCGGCGTCCCCGGGCGCTGCCGGAATGGCCGTATAACCTCTTTTGCATGATCCACGGCCGCGAACGCGCCGAGGTCGAGGCCGCCATCGCCGACTTGCGCCGCCGCCACGGTCTGGGGGACTGCCCGCACGAAATCCTCTTCTCGCTGACCCGCTACAAGCAGCAAGGCGCCCGCTATGCCTGAGCTCGACGCCCTCGACCGGCGCTTGATCGACGAATTGCAGGGCGGATTTCCGCTCTGCGCCGAACCCTATGCCGAGGTCGCCGCCAGGCTCGGCCTCGCTGAAGAAGCATTGTTGCAGCGCCTGGAACGGCTCTTGAGCCAGCGCGTGCTGACCCGCTTCGGCCCCATGTATCAAATCGAACGCATCGGCGGCGCGTTCACGCTGGCCGCGCTGGCCGTGCCGGAAGCGCGCTACGAGGAAGTGGCGGCCATCGTCAACGCGCTGCCGCAAGTGGCCCACAACTACCGCCGCGAACACACGCTGAACATGTGGTTCGTGCTGGCCACCGAAACGCCGGAGGGCATCGACAAAGCCATCGCGCAAATCGAGGAGGCAAGCGGGCTTCTAGTGCGCAACTTTCCCAAGGAACGCGAATATTTCGTGGAAATGAAACTGGGGGTGCGGACATGATGGACGCCATCGACCGCGCCCTGATCGTCGCCACCCAGGATGGCCTGCCACTGGTATCGCGGCCCTACCACGCCATCGCCGACCGCTTGGGCATCGCGCCCGAGGAGGTCATGCGCCGCTTGGCGGCCATGCTCGACGCTGGAATCATCCGCCGCATCGGCGCGGTGCCCAATCATTACGCCATCGGCTGGACAGCCAACGGCATGACGGTCTGGGATGTGCCGGACGAGTCCGTCGACGAAGCCGGAACCGCCATCGGCGCCCTGGCCTTCGTCACCCACAGCTATCGCCGGCCGCGCGCCCTGCCGGAATGGCCCTACAACCTGTTCGCCATGGTGCACGGCAGCACGCGCGACGAAGTGCGCGACAAGGCCAGGATCATCGCCGAATTACTCGGCGAACGCTGCCGCGGCCACGACATCCTGTTCTCGTCGCGCATCCTGAAAAAAAGCGGTTTGCGAATCTGAGCGGAATCCGGACGAACAGGACGGCCGACCGGGATTCCTCCAGCCTCACTCGCCAAAAAACGCCCTGACCTTGTCCATCCAGGATTTGGCGCGCGGGTTGTGCTTGGCGCCGCTGTCGCGGCTGGATTCTTCGAGTTCGCGCAGCAATTCCTTTTGGCGTTCGGTCAGATTGACCGGGGTTTCAACGACGACATGGCACATCAAATCGCCGTGGGTGTGGCTGCGCACCCCCCGGATACCCTTGCCGCGCAGGCGGAAGATGCGTCCGGACTGGGTTTCCGGCGGAATCTTGATGCCGGCCGCGCCGTCCAGCGTGGGAATCTCGATTTCGCCGCCCAGCGCCGCGGTGGTGAAGGAAATCGGCATTTCGCAATGCAGGTCGTTGTGGTCGCGAGTAAATACCGCGTGCGGCTTGAGATGGATCTGCACATACAGATCGCCCGGCGGGCCGCCATTGACGCCGTGTTCGCCTTCGCCGGCCAGACGGATGCGATCGCCCTCATCGACCCCGGCCGGAATTTTCACGGCCAGCGTCTTGTGCTGCTTGATGCGGCCAGCGCCGCCGCAGCTCTTGCACGGATCGGCGACGAAGCGGCCGGTGCCGTGGCATTTGTGGCAGGTCTGCTGGATGGAGAAAAAGCCTTGTTGCAGGCGCACCTGGCCGGAGCCGCCGCAGGTCGGGCAGGTTTTCGGCTGGGTGCCGGGCTTGGCGCCCGAGCCGTGGCAAGGCTCGCAGACTTCCATGGTCGGAATGCGAATCTTGGTTTCGGTGCCATGGGCCGCTTGTTCGAGGGTGATTTCGAGGTTGTAGCGCAGATCGGCGCCGCGATAGATGTTGGCGCGTCCGCCGCCGCCACCGCCGCCCCGGCCGCCGAAAATTTCGTCGAAAATGCCGCCGAAGGCGTCGGCGAAACCGCCGCCGCCAAAGCCGCCGCCGCCCATGCCGGCTTGCGGGTCGACGCCGGCATGGCCGAACTGGTCGTAGGCGGCGCGTTTCTGGCCGTCCGACAAAATCTCGTAGGCCTCCTTGGCTTCCTTGAATTTTTCCTCGGCCGTCGGGTTATCCGGATTGCGGTCGGGGTGGTGCTTCATGGCCAGCTTGCGGTAGGCCTTCTTGATTTCGTCCTCGGAGGCGTCGCGATTGACGCCGAGGATTTCGTAATAGTCGCGTTTAGACATTGCTTGACCCGTCAAGTGACAAAAGCGCCGAGCGCCGCCGGATATTCCGGGAGGCTCGGCGCTGAATTAGCGCGGCGCTGATTCGGTTTTTTTTGCATCGCCGCCCCCTCCCCGGCCCGCCCCCGCGGGCGGGGGAGGGAGGTAGCCCCCCGAAAACAGGGGGAGGCCGGGATGGGGGCGCGGTATGGCCTTGAATCAAAAACGCGCTAAGGCTGCGTGGAGGAATTACTTCTTGTCCTTGTTCACTTCGGTGAATTCGCAATCGACGACATCCCCCTCCACGGCCTTTCCGCCGCC
>CAZFHE010000400.1:0-1762 GCA_964518615.1 uncultured Dechloromonas sp.
CGGCGGCGGCGAGGTCGGCGAGCAGTGCGTCGTGCTATCCCCGTCCGGCGTGTTCGAGAACGGCATCGTCATTTACGGCGCGCCGTCCGATGTCATCGACACGCCTAGCCACGACCCGGCAAGGCATGTCATCCGCTTTCCAGACGGCGCGGTGTTTCGCTACGACCACGCCGCCAGCCATCTCGACATCAGCGGCATCAAGACTCTGACGGTCGACGCCGCCGAGACCATGCTGTTCAAGGCCGGCGAGTCGGTCACCTTCGATGCGCCCCTGGTGCGCGATACCGGCAGGCACACGACCGACGATCTGCTCACCTACGGAAACGGCATCACCGGCACGGGTGGCAGCAATGGCAACGCGATTACCGGCAATTTCATTCACGTCGGCGGCGAGCTATCCAGCAACGGCGTCGTGCTCGATACCCACCGGCATGGCGGCGTGCTGCCCGGCAGCGCCAATACGGGGCTGCCAACATGATGGACCGCCGCACCGGCCGCCCATTGGGCGAGGATGCCCACATCCGCCAATCCATCGGCGACATTCTCGGCACGCCGGTCGGCGCTCGCGCCATGCGCCGGGAATACGGCTCGCTCTTGCCAGACCTGATCGACCACCCGGGCAATCACGCAAACCGGCTGCGCCTGCAAGTGGCGACGGTCATGGCCATCCTGCGCTGGGAGCCGCGCGTCGCCATCACCAGCGTCGCCGTCAATCAGGACATGGCCGGCGGCATCGCGCTGGACATCACTGCCACCCGGCGCACCGGCGCCCGCGCCGGCCAGCGCATCAACATCGCACACCCCCTGCAATGAGCGTCGATCTCGCCTCCCTGCCGCCGCCGGCCGTCATCGAGACGCTGGCCTTCGAGACGCTGCTCGCCGAATGCAAGGCCGATTTCGTCGAGCGTTTCCCAGCCGCCGCCGAAGTCATTGATCTCGAATCCGAGCCAGTCGTCAAGCTGCTGGAAAGCTTCGCCTACCGCGAACTGAAGCTGCGCGCCCGCTATAACGACGAGGCGAAATCCCTGCTGCTCGCCTTCGCCGAGGACGCCGATCTCGACCACATTGGCGTCACCTACTACAACGGCGCACGCCGCCTCGTCGTCACGCTGGCGGACGGCAGCGCCTTGCCTCCGACGCCAGCCGTCATGGAATCCAATTTCGACTATCGCCAGCGCCTTGCCATGCAGCCGGAAGGCGAATCGGTCGCTGGCCCGCGCGACGGCTACCGCTATCACGCCATGTCCGCTCACGGCCATGTCAAGGATGCCCGGCCCAGACGCCCAGTTGCCGGCACGGTCGAAGTCTCCGTCCTGAGCCGCATCGGCAATGGCTTGCCCGATGCCGGCCTGATCAAGGTCGTGGAGGCCGCCCTCAACGAAGAGGCGGTACGGCCGATGAATGACGAGGTGATTGTCAGTCCGGCAAAAATCGTCGATTACGCGCTCGATATCGGACTCGTGCTATTCCCCGGCCCCGCAGCCGAGCCGGTCATCGGCGCCGTCAAGGCCGCGTTGGAGGGCTTCGCCCAGGATCATCACCGCCTCGGACGCGACATCGTCAAGAGCGCCATCGACGCCGCAGCGCATGTCTCCGGCGTCAAGAAGGTCGTCATCAACAGCCCCGCCGCCGACATCGCCTGCGGCCTTGATCAAGCGCCGTGGTGCTCTGGCATCACGGTCAGCATCGCGGGCATCGAATGAACGGCATTCTGCTGCCGCCGGCGAGCACGCCGCTGGAGCGCGCCCTGGATCAAACCGCC
>CAZFHE010000401.1:0-2764 GCA_964518615.1 uncultured Dechloromonas sp.
AGCCGCTGTTGCATCCGGACATTTTCGATATCGCCAAGCGGGCGAAGGCGATGGGTTTTTATGTCGCCCTGTCGTCGAATGGCACGCTGATCGACGAGGACAACATCGCTCGCATCGCCGAGTGCGATTTCAATTACGTCGGCGTCTCGCTCGACGGCCTGGGGGCGACGCATGACAAGTTCCGCAGGCAGGAGGGCGCTTTCGATGCCTCGCTCCGGGGCATTCGCCTGTGCCGCGATCTGGGACTCAAGATCGGCGTGCGTTTCACGATGACCCGGGATAATGCCCACGATTTGCCGGGTCTCTTGAAACTGGTCGAGGAGGAGGGCATAGCCCGCTTTTATTTTTCGCACCTGAATTACGCCGGGCGCGGCAACAAGAATCGGCGGGACGACGCCCGCCACCAACTAACCCGGCAGGCCATGGATCTGCTTTTCGAAACCTGCTGGGAGTACCAGCAGCGCGGCTTGGAGAAGGAATTCACCACCGGCAACAACGACGCCGATGGGGCCTATTTCCTGCACTGGGCGCGCCGCCGCTTTCCCGAGCGGGCCGCCCATATCGAAGCCAGGCTGCGCCAGTGGGGTGGCAATTCCTCCGGGGTCAATGTCGCCAATATCGACAATCTGGGCAATGTGCATCCCGATACGATGTGGTGGCATCACACCCTGGGCAATGTGCTGGAGCGCCCCTTTTCGCAAATCTGGCCGGATGTCTCCGACCCGCTGATGGCCGGGTTGAAAGCGCATCCGCGCGCGGTCAAGGGGCGTTGCGGACGATGCGCTCATCGGGCGATCTGCAACGGCAATACCCGCGTTCGCGCCCTGCAACTAACTGGCGACGCCTGGGCCGAAGATCCGGGCTGCTACCTTTGCGACGAGGAAATCGCATGATCCAGTGGAATATCCTGATTCCGGCGGGCCTTGCCGTCTGCGCCCTCTTGACCATGGCCGAACTGGCCCAGGCCGCCGAGCCGCCGGCCGCCTATCAGCAGCATTGCGCCGTCTGCCACGGCGAGGCGCGTCTGGGCGGCATCGGCCCGGCCTTGATCCCGGAAAATCTGATGCGGCTACGCAAAACCGAAGCCGAGCAAGTGATCCTGCATGGCCGCCCGGCAACGCAGATGGAGGGCTTCGCCAGCCAGTTGACGGCGGCGGATGCCAAGGCCCTGGTCGAGTATGTCTATACCCCGATCCAGCCGATGCCGGTCTGGGGCGAGGCCGAAATCACCGCCTCGCGCATCGTCCATGAACCCGGCAAGCTGCCGGACAAGCCGGTGTTTACGGCCGATCCGCACAACCTCTTTGTTGTCGTCGAAACCGGCGATCATCATGTGTCCATTCTGGATGGAGACAAGCTCGAACCCATCCACCGCTTCCCGTCGCGCTTCGCCCTGCACGGCGGGCCGAAATTCACGCCGGATGGCCGCTACGTGTTTTTCGCCTCGCGCGACGGCTGGATCACCAAGTTCGATCTGTGGAATCTCAAGGTCATCGCCGAGGCGCGCGCCGGCATCAATACGCGCAACGCCGCGGTGTCGGGCGACGGGCAGTGGGTGGCGGTGGCCAATTATCTGCCGCACAGCCTGGTCATTCTCGATGCCGATCTCAACCTGAAGAAAATCCTGCCGGTCACCGACCAGGACGGCAAGATCAGTTCCCGCGTCTCGGCTGTCTACGACGCTTCGCCCCGCCAGAGCTTCGTCGCCGCGTTAAAGGACGTCAAGGAAGTGTGGGAAGTCTCCTACAACCCCAAGGCCCCGGAAATCCCGGCTGGCATGATTCATGACTTCAAGTACCGCGAAGGCATTTTCATCGAAGGCTTCCTCAATCCGCAGCGCAGCCAGCTCGACGACTATCTCGATGACTTCTACTTCACCCAGAATTACGATGAAGTCATGGGGGCTTCGCGCAATGACGCCAAGAGCGCCATCAGCGGCCAGGTGGTCAATCTCGATGCGCGCAAGAAAATCGCCGATCTCGAATTGCCCGGCATGCCCCATCTCGGCTCCGGCATCCGCTGGACCTGGAGGGACGAGACAGGGCGGGAGCGGACGGTGATGGCGACCCCGAATCTCAATGAAGGCGTGATCAGCATCATCGACATGGCCGACTGGAAAACGATCAAACAAATCAAGACCCGCGGCCCCGGCTTCTTCATGCGCAGCCACGAAAACAGCCGCTACGCCTGGACCGACTCGATGATGAGCCGCGAATTCAAGGACACCATGCAACTGATCGACAAACAAACGCTGGAAATCGCCGCCGAACTCCGGCCCGAGCCGGGCAAGACCTTCGCCCACGTCGAATTCACCCGCGACGGCAAATATGTGCTCGCGAGTCTCTGGGAAATGGAGGGCGCGCTGATCATTTACGATGCGCAAAGCCTGAAGGAAGTCAAGCGCCTGCCGATGAAAAAACCCGTCGGCAAGTACAACGTCTGGAACAAGATCACCAAGTCCGAGGGCACCAGCCACTGAGGGCGCGGGCGGTCGCGCCTTTTTGTGTTGGATATGATCCAACTGGCTTTCGCACGGTTTCGGTATAGGTGCTATGGCAAGCGGTAGGCCATCGCAGTTCCTTCGTTATTTGTTGCGTATAGGGTGCAACGCTCTGATTTGGTGCACCCATTTGGTGCACTTGCCAGTCTGAAGGGCCGCATCTGGTGCGGATTCCCGCGCCACAAGGGTTTGGCGTTAGGTGGTGGTGATGGGCAGAATCGAACTGCCGACCTATGGGTTATGAATCCATCGCTCTAACCGCCT
>CAZFHE010000402.1:0-2686 GCA_964518615.1 uncultured Dechloromonas sp.
CGCCTGCGCCAGCCGCCCAGCCGCAGCCCCTGGGGGCCAAGCTGCACGCCTCGCCCTCGGTGCGCGCCTATGCCCGCGAACTGGGCGTCGATCTCTCCAAGGTGGCCGCCTCGGGGCCGAAGGGCCGCATCCTGAAGGAAGACCTGATCCGCTACGTCAAGGGCGTCATGAGCGGCGCGCTGGCGGGGCCGGCGGCGGCCGGCGGCGGCGCGCTTGATCTCTTGCCCTGGCCCAAGGTCGATTTCGCCAAGTTCGGCGAAATCGAGGCGAAGCCCTTGTCGCGCATCCAGAAAATTTCCGGCCAGAATTTGGCGCGCAACTGGGTGATGATTCCCGCCGTGACCTATCACGAGGATGCCGACATCACCGATCTCGAAGCCTTCCGCGTGCTGTTGAACAAGGAAAACGAGAAGGGCGGCGGCGCGAAGCTGACCATGCTGGCCTTCCTCGTCAAAGCCTGTGTCAAGGCCTTGCAGAAATTCCCCGAATTCAACGCCTCGCTCTCGACTGCCGACAATGGCGAAATGAGCCTGGTGCTGAAAAAGTATTTCAACATCGGTTTCGCCGCCGACACGCCGAACGGCCTGGTCGTGCCGGTGATCAAGAACGCCGACAAGAAATCGGTATTCGAGATTGCCCAGGAATCGGGCGATCTGGCCAAGCAGGCGCGCGACGGCAAGTTGAAGCCAGCCGACATGCAGGGCGCTTGTTTCACCATCAGTTCGCTGGGCGGCATCGGCGGCACCTATTTCGCGCCCATCGTCAATGCGCCGGAAGTGGCCATTCTCGGGGTCAATCGCTCGGTCATGAAGCCGGTCTGGGATGGCAAGGCGTTCGTGCCGCGCCTGACCCTGCCGTTGTCACTGACCGCCGACCACCGCGTCATCGACGGCGCGCTGGCCACCCGCTTCAATGTCTATATCGCGCAATTGCTGGCGGATTTCCGCCGCGTTGCACTCTAAGCCGGGGAGAGCGAGATGAGTCTCATTGAAGTCAAGGTTCCCGATATCGGCGATTTCTCCGACGTGCCGGTGATCGACCTGTTCGTCAAGGTCGGCGATGCCATCAAGCTCGACGACGCCATTTGCACCCTCGAATCCGACAAGGCGACCATGGATGTGCCTAGCCCGGTGGCCGGCACGGTCAGGGAAGTGCTGGTGCAGCCCGGCTCCCGGGTCAGCGAGGGCGCGCTGTTATTGAAGGTCGAGGCGGGCGCGCAAACCTCGGCTGCCGCGCCGGCTGCGCCCGCAGCGCCCCCCCCGGCCGTCGCGCCGACCGCCGCCAGCCATGCCGGCGGCGCTGATCTCGAATGCGAAATGCTGGTGCTCGGCGCGGGTCCCGGCGGCTATTCGGCCGCTTTCCGCGCCGCCGATCTCGGCCTCAAAACCCTCATTGTCGAGCGTTATCCGACGCTGGGCGGCGTCTGCCTCAATGTCGGCTGCATTCCGTCCAAGGCCCTCTTGCATGTCGCCGAAATCATCGAGGAAGCAGAGCACGCCAAGGAACTGGGCGTCGGCTTCGGTTCGCCAGAAGTCGACATCGACCAGCTGCGCGCCCACAAGAACAAGGTGGTCGGTAAATTGACCGGCGGCTTGGCCGGCATGGCCAAGGGGCGCAAGGTCGAGGTCGTGCGCGGCTATGGGTCTTTTCTCGATGCCCACCACATCGCGGTCGAAACCACCGAGGGCATCGGCCAGGAGAAGACCGGCGGCAAGAAGGTCATCAAGTTCCAGCAATGCATCATTGCCGCGGGTTCAGCCGCCGTGCACCTGCCTTTCCTGCCGCTTGATGCGCGCATCGTCGATTCGACCGGGGCGCTGGAATTGCCGACTTTTGGCAAAAACACGGTTCCGCAGAAGCTGCTGGTCATCGGCGGCGGCATCATCGGCCTGGAAATGGCCACCGTCTATTCGACCCTGGGCGCCAGGGTCGATGTCGTCGAAATGCTAGATGGCCTGATGCAAGGCCCCGACCGCGACGCGGTCAAGGTCTGGGAAAAGCAGAATCTCAAGCGCTTCGACAAGATCATGCTGAAAACCAGGACGGTCGCCGTCGAAGCCAGGGAAGACGGCCTCTGGGTCAAGTTTGAAGGCGAAGCTGCGCCGGCGGAAGCGGTCAAGTACGACATGATTCTGCAAGCCGCCGGCCGCTCGCCCAATGGCCGCAAGATCGCCGCCGACAAGGCCGGCGTCATGGTCGATGAGCGCGGCTTCAACCCGGTCGATAAAGAGATGCGGACCAATGTGCCGCACATCTTCGCCATCGGCGACATTGTCGGCAACCCGATGCTGGCTCACAAGGCGGTGCATGAAGCCCATGTCGCGGCCGAGGTCGCAGCCGGCCACAAATCCGCCTTCGACGCCCAGGTCATCCCCGGCGTTGCCTACACCCA
This sequence comes from uncultured Dechloromonas sp., assembly GCA_964518615.1. Lineage (GTDB taxonomy): Bacteria > Pseudomonadota > Gammaproteobacteria > Burkholderiales > Rhodocyclaceae > Azonexus. The sequence continues at coordinate 2,393 of CAZFHE010000402.1, forward strand.
TCCGGAAGTCGCCTGGGTCGGCATCACCGAGGATGAGGCGAAAAGGGAAGGGCGCAAGGTCGAAACCGCGAAATTCCCCTGGGCCGCCTCGGGCCGGGCCATCGCCAATGGCGCGGACTACGGCTTCACCAAGCTCCTCTTCGACGCCGAAACCCATCGCATCATCGGCGGCGCCATCGTCGGCCCCTCGGCTGGCGACATGATCGGCGAGGTCGCACTCGCCATCGAAATGGGCTGCGATGCCGTCGATATCGGCAAGACCATCCACCCGCACCCGACGCTTGGCGAAAGCAT
>CAZFHE010000403.1:0-10348 GCA_964518615.1 uncultured Dechloromonas sp.
CGCTCAAAGCGGCTGGCCGGGGTCGCTAACGCGGCCCCGCCTTCTTGGCGCCACCGGCTCGGTGGCGGCTTATCTGTTAGCAATTCACGGATGTCTTGCCCCTCATCAGTCAGTGATGACTTAGTTCGGTTGCGGCAAAAACGCCTCAATTTCAGAACGATTCCGCAGCACCACTTGCTGGACCAGGGGCTTTTTGCCGTCTGCGCCATCCAAACCGAGGTTACGCACCACGTAGAGCAGCAGCGCTCGTCGGCATTGGAAGCGTAGCACGCCGTCCTCCATCCCATAATCCAGTTCAATTACGCGCTGATGAGCCTGGGATAGGCCAGGGTTCGGCGCCAAGACCAACGTGATGGTCGTTTCCCAATCGAGGTCCGCAGGTGGAGCAACCGGCGATGACTGCTCTCCCTCCAGAGAGAGAATCCGCGCGATAACAAAATCCCGATAACCCTTCTCCCGGTGGCAGAACGCCCTGACGTGCCAGCGATGGCCGTCATGACCAAAGGCACAGGGCGAAATCAGCCGCGTCTTCGGGGTAGCGCTCGTCATCGACTGGTAGGTCATCTCCAACGCCCGTCCTCGGCGCATTGCACCGACCAACGCAATCAGCGTATCGGCACTCAAGGTTCTTGCCGGCGTTGGTGCAACCGCCACCGCCGGACACCACCCGAGGAAGGTCACCCCGCGGTCTAATATGCCATTCGCTTGCGCCAGCAAGTCGCTGAGGTACTTCTGGGGGTGACTCGATGGAAAAAGGGGCTGGAAGCTTTCGGTGGCGAGATACGTCCGCTCGCTACGGTCGTAGCGGACATTCTGGGGGGCCATCTCGAGGTATCGAGAAATGTCGAGTGACGCCTGGGGCGTCGACACGCCAAAGAAATCCGAGAGGTCACTGCGATTGAGACGGCCATCCCAGCGCAAGCGAAAGTCGATGAATTCCAGGCGCTTTTCTGGCCCCCAGCGCGTGGTGGCGCGAGCTTGGCCGACAATGGCAGTCGAAGTCTCCATAGGGTCAAATTTAACACACGGATAAAAACTTTACGCATGCAGACTTTGTGCGTATAGTTTTTATGTGCACCTTGGAATTGGAGCCTTTCGATGGAAACCCGCTGGGACGGTCGAGGTCGCTGTCGATGAAAGCACGCCGTGCTTCCGCCGCATTGCTTGTGCTCCGCAGCAAGCCGCTGTGGCGGCTGCTCGCGGCTGACAAGGCGCCGTTCATCATGGGCTTGCTCCAAAGCTTGCTGCTCGAACAAGAGAAGACCCTGTCGAGCTCGGTGTTCCACGAGCGCCTGACGAGAGAACTCGAAGTGCTTCGGGGACAGGGGTATGACCTGCCGCAAACTGCCCAAGGCTATGTCGCGGACTGGATTGCCGAAGGCTGGCTGAGTCGGCGCTTCCCGGCAGGGGCGAGCGAGGAAGAGTTCGAGCTCACCGCCGAAGCGGCAGCGTCATTGCGCTTCATTAACAGCATCCTCAAGCCGCGGACGACGGCCACTGAGAGCCGCCTGGCCAATGTGATTCAACAGCTTTCCCGGCTGGCCGAAGAAACAGATGCCAACCCCAAGACCCGCATGGCAGCGCTAGTCGCAGAGCGGGATCGCATCGACGCCGAAATCCGGGCCCTGGAGCGCGGTGGCGTCAAGACGCTCCCGGACGAGCGCGCACTGGAGCGCGCCCGGGAAATCATCGCCCTCGCCGAGGAATTGGCCGCCGACTTCCGCAACGTGCGCGATGAGTTCGACAAGCTCAATCGCGGACTGCGCCAGAGCCTGATGGAAAGCGATGGCAGCCGCGGCGAAGTCTTGGAAGCCTTGTTTGCCGGCGTCGACCTGATTGCCCAAAGCGAGCACGGCAAGACCTTCGCCGCGTTCTGGCGGCTGCTGACCGATGGCGAACAGTCCGCCACGCTGCTGGAGTCCCTCGACGAGGTCACCTCGCGCCCCTTCGCCCGCAGTTTGGAGCAGCGAGAGCGGCGCTTTCTGCAAAACCTGACGGCGACCCTCATGGCCGAAGGAGGCACGGTGCATGAAGTGGTCCAACAATTTGCACGCAGCCTCAAAACCTTTGTCCAGAGCCGTGAATTCCAGGAACAGCGTAGGTTGCACAGCTTGTTGAAGGAAGCCCAGCAGGCGGCCCTCCAGGCCCGCGATGCCATTCGCCCGAACGCCATGCTCGACTACTCGCTGACCCTGACGAGCAGCCGTATCCGCTCGGTCAGCCAATGGGAACTGCACGACCCCAGCCTGAACGTCGCGGATGCCTCGATGCCCGATGCCGAAGCCTCCGAGCTCGGTCTCGATGAAGTTGAAGAGCTTGTCCGCCAATCCGAAATCGACTTCCGGACGCTACGTCGGCATCTGCAGGAAGCGCTGGCGAGCGCCTCCCAAATCACGGTCGGTCAGATGCTGGAACGGTTTCCTGCAGAGCAGGCTTTCGGCAGCGTCGTCGGCTATGTCGCGCTCGGCGCCAAGCACGGCGAATTGACCCAGGAAAGCGAACTGGTTCGCTGGGTCGGCAGCGATGGGACTCATCGGACTGCCAGGGTTCCCACCATTTACTTTGTACGGGAGAAGGCCATTGAGCTATTCGACGAATGACGGCTTCCAGTCGGAACCACCGCACGAGCCCGAAGTTCCCTGCTCTTCCAATGACCCGAGCGGTTCGGATACCGGCGTCTTTCCTGGCGACTTGGGGCGCATTCCACACGAGACCCGGCGGGTACTGGTCCAGCTCCTGCTGGGCCCGGCAGTCGACGGCCGGCGACAAGGCAACCTTTGGGCCGTTCTGCTGCGTGATGAAGCCGTGGTACGGGAACGCCTGCACGAACTCTTCCTGAACCTCATCATCGACTACGAGCAGAAGGTCGCCTTTACCCGGCAAGTGGTCGCCGACGACATCGAAATCCCCATCCTGCTACGGCGGGCCAACCTCACGTTTCTCGAATCGGTGCTCCTATTGTTCCTCCGCCAGCGCCTGACTCAGGCCGAAACCCAGTTGGAACGCGCCGTCGTGTCCTGGCAGGACATGGTCGAGCATCGGAGCGTCTATGAGCGAAGCGGCAACGTCGACCATGCACGCTTCGATAAGCAACGCCATGGCGCCATCGAGAAGCTCAAGAAGCTCAACCTCATCCAGAAAATCCGCGGCGCCGAAGACCGGTTCGAAGTCTCCCCTACCTTGAAGCTCCTGTTCCCGGCCGAGGAAATTCAGGCATTGACTCGGACCTACGAGGAACTGATGCATAAAGCCCATTCCCCGCACCCCGGAGAGGCCGATGACATGACGGACGGCGCCGATGTACCCGGAGATGACGATGAATAGAGAACCACAACAAGCCCTGGCGTTGTTTGGTGATGGCGCGGATGCCATCAACCAATTCCGCCTGACCAAGATACAGCTGTTCAACTGGGGTACATTCAAAGGAGTGGTCGACTTCGGTGTCCCGCGCAGCGGCTATCTCATCTTGGGGCCGTCGGGGTCCGGGAAATCCACCGTTCTGGATGCGCATGCAGCCATACTGACACCGCCCAAGTGGGTCGACTTCAACGTCGCCGCCCGGGAGGCGGAGCGGCATGGCAAGGACCGGAATCTCATGACCTACCTCCGCGGCGCCTGGTCCCAGCAGACCGGTGACAGCGGGGAGTACGTTTCCCAGTATCTCCGCGCGGATACAACCTGGTCGGCCATTGCCGAAACCTATCGGGATGGCACCGGCCGGATGGTGGTGCTGGCCCAGGTATTCTGGGTACGAGGCAAGACAACCAACGTCCGCGAAGTCCACAAGCGCTACCTGATTCTCCAACGGGAGTTCGACGTCCGGGAATTGCAGTTTTTTGCGGACAGCAACTTCGAGGTGCGGCGCTTCAAGTTCGACCTCCCCGATGCGGCGGTCAAAGAGGAGTTCAGCGGCTATCAGGAGCGCTTCCGGCAACTGCTGGGCATCGACAATGAGCGCGCCTTGCGCCTTCTCCACAAGACCCAATCGGCCAAGAATCTCGGCGACTTGAACAGCTTCCTGCGCGACTTCATGCTCGACGCGCCGGAAACCTTCGACTTGGCTGATAACCTGGTCGCCCAGTTCCAGGAACTCAATGAAGCTCACAAGGCGGTCGTCGAAGCGCGTCGTCAAATCGAAACGCTCACCCCGGCGCAGGAGGAAGCGCTTCGACTGGATGAAGCCAAGCGGACAAGGAACGAACTCAATGAGCTCGCCGCCGGTATCGACGCCTACCGGGAACGCCAAAAGAAGCAGCTGCTGGAATCTTCGATTAGCGAGCAACAGATTGCCATCTCGGGATTAGCCGCGGAAGTCGCCGAACGAGAGGCTGCCACTCGCAATGAGCTTGCCACGCTAAGCGGGCTACGAGAAAAACGAGCTGGGGCAGGTGGTAGCATCATTGAGCAGCTCAACCAACAAATCCAGGATGCTGAGGCGCAGCGGGAAGCGCGTATCGGCAAACGCAATCAGGCGCAGGCGGCCTGCCAGGGAATTGGCTGTGAGTATCCCGACAATGCGACCAAATTTGCCCGCCGGTCAGAAGAAGTACGTCAGGAAATGCTCGGCGCAGGGGCATGGCGAGCTGAGCACACAGACCGAGCGTTCGAGCTCAAACAGAATCTGAAGAAATCCGAGGACGAATTCAAGGAGATTCGGCGGGAAATTCAGGCGATGGAACGGCAGCGCTCCAACATCCCGTCACGATTGCTCGACGTACGAGAACAATTGGCCGCTGCCCTCAACATCTCCGAAGACAAGTTGCCCTTTGCAGGAGAACTCATCGAGGTCAAAGAGGAAGCAGCCGAATGGCAAGGCGCTATTGAGCGCGTGCTGGGCGGATTTGCATGCTCCCTGCTCGTCGCTGACAAGCATTACCCTGCCGTCGCCAACTACCTTAACGACACCAACATCGGCCAGCGTCTGACCTACCTTCGCGTAGTAGACCGCCCGTCTGAGGCACGCTCCGTAGGACCGAACTCACTGCTCGGGAAACTTAACTTCGCCCGGGGCCCGCACACAGAGTGGATGCGTGAGGAATTCAAAGCACATTTCAACTACGACTGTGTCGATAATATTCAAGCGTTTCGCAATGCGACCCGGGCAATTACGAGAGAAGGCCAGGTCAAACACAACACTATCCGGCATGAGAAGGATGACCGACGCCCTATCAACGACCGGACCCAGTGGGTATTGGGATTCGACAATGCAGCCAAACTGAAGCTTTTCCAAGAAAAAGCGCTGAAGCTCGCCGAAGAGCATGAGCGTTTGCGCGAGGCCCGTGAGTTGCATACCGAGGCGGGTACTCGGCAGGAGCAGCGTCTGGTTCATTGTCAGACACTCGCCAACATGCTCTGGGCGGAAGTCGATGTCGCCTCGATGTTGACTCGCATCAATAGCTTGCAGACACAACTCGGCAATGAGCGGAAAGCCCACCCGGACCTCGCCATCCTCGACAAGGAAATCGAACGGCAAGACAAGGCCTATACGAATGCCGTTGAGCGTCAAAACGCCAGTGTAGCCAACCTGCAAACTCAGCAAATCGCGTTGGGCAAGCTTTTGCGTTCTCTCGAGGAATTGCGGCCCGAACTTGTCGACCTTGCGCTTACACCATTGCAGGAGCAAGAGCTTAAACGCCGCTATGGAGAGGTGCCGAAGGCGCTCGACTTGTCGACCCTCGATGCCATCACTCTCCAAGTCGTACGTGGCATCGACAAGGAAAAGGAACTGTTGGACGAGCGCATCCATGGGCACATCAAAATTATCGAGCGCCAATTTGAGATTTTCGTAAACACCTGGCCGGCTGAGGCTGGCGGGCTCGACCCCACGATGGCCAGCGCCGATGACTTTTTCGCCAAACTCAAACGCCTCAAGCAGGATGGCCTTCCGGATTTCGAAGAACGCTTTCTGCGGCTCTTGCGCGAACAGAGCGACCAGAACCTCACGCGCCTCTCGACCCAGCTCGACCAGGAGCGCAAGGCCATCCGCGACCGGATGGACTTGGTCAACGAGAGCCTTGAGACAGCCCCATTCGGCCCGGGAACGCACCTGATCATCGAAACCCACGACCGCATGCTCCCGGATGTGCTCACCTTCAAGCAGAGCCTGAAGGACGCCCTGAGCCAATCGTTCAGCCCAGACAAGGAAATCGCCGAAGCGCGCTTCAAGGTGCTCAACGACCTGGTGAAGCGCTTTTCCAGCCAAGAGACCGTCGACCGCAATTGGCGGGAATTAGTCCTCGACGTTCGCCAACACGTCGAGTTCGTCGCCAGAGAACTGGACGAGTCCGGCCTGGAGGTCGAGGTCTATCGCAGCGGCGCCGGGAAGTCGGGCGGCCAGCGACAAAAGCTGGCTGCAACCTGTCTTGCGGCGGCCCTGCGCTATCAACTGGGCGGGCAGGACCGGGCCCTCCCCACCTTCTCGACGGTGGTTTTGGATGAAGCGTTCGACAAGGCAGATGCCGAGTTCACGGCGATGGCGATGAACATCTTCAAAACCTTTGGCTTCCAGATGATTGTGGCGACGCCGCTGAAGTCCGTGATGACGTTGGAGCCCTTCATCGGCGGCGCCTGCTTCGTTCACATCAAGGAGCGCAAATTTTCTGCGGCCATTCCCATCGACTACGACGATGACACCCAGCGCCTGAAATGGAAGCCGGACGATAACGATGACCCGGAAACTGCTACTCCCTGAAGAACTCTCTGAATTCCTGCTACGCCGCTACAACAATCAGCACAAAGCCTGGTTGTTGGGCGAGGGACAGTGGCCGCTGTCGGTTTCGCTGGGGGTGCCGACCGAGAAGGATGTGGCCGGCAATGCCTCGGGCGTTCGGAGGTGGGTCGACGCTTGGACAACCTGGTCGGGACCCGGCAAGGTGTCCTGGGTTTCCCGGCAATGGGCACGCCTGGGAAACCATCAACTGCCGGCGAACCTCGAATTGGCAACTCCGTTGGAAACGGCCTCCGTTCTTGGGCACGGTCGCCGTTGGCGATCAGTCGAGCAGCGTTATCAGCTTCTGATTGAGCGGTGGCCCCAACTTGCCGGCCAATCGGTCGTCGGAAGATATTTCAGCGTTCTCTCCGACTACTCGGACCAAGACTTCTTGCGCCTGATGGCCATGCTCTCCTGGCTGGAGCAGAACCCGGCATCCGGCCTGGCGCCTCGGCAGCTGCCCGTCGCTGGGCTCGATACTAAATGGTTGGAAAAACGAACGGGGCTCATCACGGACTTCTTAAGGAGCATCCGGAGCGACGATACTCCTGGAGATTTCTATTCGATTTGTGGGCTACGACGGCCAGCCGCTCGCATCCGCCTGCGGATTCTTTGCCCAAAGCTTCGGCAGGAAGTTGGTGGACTCAACGACATCGAAGCTCCGCTTCTCGAAGTGGCTCAGTTGTCGATAAGCCCGCGACACATCCTTATTGTGGAGAACCTCGAGACCGGTCTGGCGCTCCCGGATATGGATGGCGTGGTTGCCTTCATGCGCCTGGGCAATGCCGTAACGATGCTGGCCGAGGTGCCGTGGCTTCAGGGGTGCGACCTCACCTATTGGGGCGACATTGATACCCATGGCTATGCGATATTGAATCGAGCGCGAAGCCTCTTCCCCAATCTTGTCTCGGTCTTGATGGACCAAGAAACGTTCGTGTCCTACCGGGAGCTCTGGGGAGAAGAGGATGCCCAGAGCCCAGAAACCACATTGCCGTTACTGAGGGAACACGAGAGCATCGTTTTCTACAGCTTGAAAAATGAGCGGTGGGGTAGCCAGCTTCGGCTGGAGCAGGAACGCATCCCGTGGCCGGCCGCCATTGAAAGACTCGGGAAGGCTGTTGCCTCGGTTCAGAATGAGAACGCCAGGCAATTGGCGCATCAGGGTGACAGCTAGCCGCAGTTGCTCGACACCGCTTCGGCGGTAGCTTCAGATGAATACTTCTTCCGAATCTGTGTCTGGTGGCAATTTTCAGACTATACGGGAAGGTAGCGAACGTAGTTGGAGGCATGACGGTTTTTGGGCAGCGTCGTTGCCCCGTGAGTTCATTAGTCAACTGCGCTCTCGAACTCGTGTTCGGACAGTTTATGCTTTATTCTCGACCAAGTTACGCTTAACGGCACAAGTTTCTCAGGTCTTTTTCTTTTCTGTTTTTTGCGGCCAGCCCCTGCCAGTTTTTGTTCTGCTGGAATATTTGCCGAAATGGTATATAGTCAAGACAGGATGTTGTTTTTACAGGAGCAGAGCATGGCTATCCAACCGCTAGGCGCAGGCAGCAATCCCTTTGTGACCTCAAGCACCGCGGCACAGACCCAGCAAACCCAGCAGGCGCAGCAAGCGCGCCAGGCTCAGCAGACGCCGCAGCCGCAGCAAGCCCGTCCGGAGCAGCGGGTCGAGCGTTCCGAGGAGCCGCCCAAGCCGGTAACCAATGCGCAGGGGCAGCCCACCGGCACGCTGATCAACGTCACCGCCTGAGGCGGCGGGCGTAATAGCCGTTGTCCGGGGTGGATCATGGCCATCGAGGCAAGCGCGGGCCTAGCGTCTCCGGGCGCGGGGCTTTGGGCGCAGATCCAGCAGCAACAGGCGCAGAAGAATGCCGATCAGGCCCGGCAGCAGGCGCGCGCCTTGCAAGCGCAGGCGCGCCAAGCCCAAACGGCGGCTGACCGGGCGCAGGAGAATGCCCGCCTGTTACAGAGCAAGTCGTCTCAGGCCCAGGTCAATGCCGATCATGCGCAACGCGGCGTGCAGGCAATGAAATCGCTGAAGCAGATCCAGCAAGGCATCGGCGAGTTGCGCTCGCAGATCGCCGAGGCGGTGCAGACGCCATCTTCAGCGCAACCGTCGCCGCCCGTCGTCAATTCTTCCGGACAGATGACGGGAACGCAGGTGAATGTGACGGCCTGAGGCTTCTGCCGGGCTTTGCCTCCGGGGCGCTGGCGCGCCCTTTTTGCTGTCTTGGCCTCTGGTATCGTTGCGGCATTGCAATGGTTTTCCGAGCGAGGGAGTTTTTTGTGTTGACCGACCACTGGTGCGCATCCGTCGATGCCACCATTTCGTTGCGCACCGGCTGCAATCCGCTGGAACAGCACGGCCCGCAGGCGGTTGTCGTCCATGCCGATGCCTGGGCGCCAGTGACCGCCGTCGCCGATCCGGGCGATATTCGTCAAGTTGTTGATTACGAAGTAATTTTTCTGGCCATCCGCCGATTGGAGCAAAACGGGCACAGCGTCTGCCTGGAATCCAGCATTCTTCAGGTGATGGATGCCATTTTTTCCATCGCCATCGTGACCGAGGCCTTTGTCTCGATGCACAAGCCGCATGTCTACAAGGGCCAGGGAACGCCGGCCATCTCGCTTCGACTGAGCCGCGCGCAATGGAACACGCTCGCCCGCTGATCGCCGCGATCGGCGCCGTGGCCAGCAACGGCATGCTCGGCCTGGGCAACTGGCTGCCCTGGGACATTCCGGAGGAGCTGGCCTATTTCGAGGCCACGGTGGCCGGCGCGGCCTTGCTCATCGGCCGGCTGACCTACGAGTCGATGGATGAGACGCCGGCCGACTCATTCATCGTCAGCCGCCAGCCGGATCTGGCGCTGCGGCCCGGCTGCCGCCGGGTCGCCTCGGTCGAGGAAGGGCTCCGCGACGCCTTGGCGACCGGCAAGCCGGTGTTCGTCATCGGCGGGGCGTCGATCTATGCCGCCGCCTGGCCCTATTGCCGCCATTTCTACCTGACCCGCATCGAGCTTGCCTTTGAGGGCGACACCGTATTTCCCGCATCGGTGCCGCTCACGTCCTGGCCTTTGCTACGCGAAACCGCGAAGCATTTGCATGAGCGCAGAAGCGGCCGCGAGGTGTTGTGCCGTTTCCAGATCTACGAGCAGCCGCAGCCGCGCCCGCTACCGGCGCTGGAGCAAGAGCCGGCCGGGCGGTGAAGCAGTAACGCCCCCGCCTAGCCAGCCGCTTTCTCAGGCTTCCGGCCCGCCGCTGCCAAGGCCGAGCACCATCTGCGCGGCGCGACCCTCGGCGTCATCCCCGGCGCTCCTGGCCGGCTTGCCGCTGATCTTGTCCTCGACCGCATCGAGGTAATACGAGTCGACATCGCCGGTGATATAGCTGCCGTCGAAACAGGAGGCTTCGAATACGCTCAGATCAGGGCGCAGCCGGGTCACCGATTGCTTGAGGGCCTCAAGATCCTGGTAGACCAGCGCATCGACGCCAATTTCGGCGGCGATCTGGGCATCGCTGCGGCCAGTGGCGATCAGCTCGGCGCGCGTCGGCATGTCGATGCCATAGACGTTGGGATAGCGCACCGGCGGCGCGGCGGAAGCGAAATAGACGCGGGTCGCGCCCGCCGCCCTGGCC
>CAZFHE010000404.1:0-2165 GCA_964518615.1 uncultured Dechloromonas sp.
CCCCGCTGGCGGGGGAAGGTTGGGATGGGGGGCATCCTGGATGGCTATAGAGCCGGCGATTAAGGGTTGCACGGTAGGGGCGCGGCATGCCGTGCCCCTACAGCTTGTAGGTTGGCGGTGAGCGAAGCGAACCCCAACGAGCATGAGGCCGCAGGGCAGCCAATGTTGGGGTTCGCCTACGGCTCACCGCCAACCTACTCCCAAACGATTACGCTTTTGCATGTAATCAAATGGATCAAAATTGCTCTAGCGGCTCAGGCGGCGTCGGCGACGGCCTGATAGGCGGCGGCGTCGAGCAGCGGCTCAAGATCGGCGGCGTTGTCCGGCTTGATCTTGAAGAGCCAGGCGGCGTAAGCGTCCTGATTGACCGATTCCGGCGCATCGGCGGCGGCCGGGGTGATCTCGACGACGGTGCCCGCGATGGGCGCATAGACATCGGCGGCGGCCTTGACCGATTCGACCACGGCGATTTCCTTGCCCGCCGCGACATGCGCGCCGACTGCCGGCAATTCGACAAACACCAGATCGCCGAGGGCTTCCTGGGCATGATCGGTAATGCCGACGGTGATGCTGCCGTCGGTGTTGGGCAACAGCCATTCGTGCGAGGCGGTGTATTTGAGGTGGGCGGGAACGTTGGACATGGTGATCTCCTGAATGGGGGATTAAACGACGGCCTTGCCGTGGCGGGCGAATACCGGTTTGACGACCTCGGCCTTGAGCCGCTTGCCGCGAATATCGACCTCGACGCGCTCGCCGATTTGCACGCCCAGCGGCAGACGGGCCAGCGCAATGGATTGCTGCAAGGTCGGCGAAAAGCTGCCGGAGGTGATTTCGCCCTCGCCGTGGGCGGTGACGACCTTCTGATGGCCGCGCAGCACGCCCTTGTCCAAGAGGATCAGGCCGAGCAGTTGCTTTTGCTGGCCCTGGGCGGCCAGGGCGGCGCGGCCGACGAAATCGCGCGCATCCTTCATTGCGACCGTCCAGGCCATGCCGGCATCCAGCGGCGAGACGCTCTCATCCATGTCCTGGCCGTAAAGATTCATGCCGGCCTCCAGGCGCAGCGTGTCGCGCGCGCCCAGGCCGCAGGGCGTCACGCCCGCGGCCTTGAGCGCATTCCACAAGGCTTCGGTCTCGCGGGCGGGGAGCATGATCTCGACGCCATCCTCGCCGGTATAGCCGGTGCTGGCGATGAAATACGGGCCGACTTCCGCCGCGAAAAAGGGCTTCAATCCCGCAATCGCCGCCTCGGCTTGAGGCAGCGCCTGCGACACCCTCGCGCGGGCATTCGGGCCCTGCACGGCGATCAGCCCCAAGGCATCGTCGCCCTCGCGGCGCGGCGAGAGGCTCACATCGAGACGCCATTCGGCGGCCTTGGCCCGCATCCAGACCAGATCCTTGTCGGCGGTGCCGGCATTGATGACCAGTCGAAATCGCGTGTCGGAAAAGAAATAGACGATCAGATCGTCGATCACGCCGCCGGCCTCGTTCAACATCGCCGAATACAGCGCCTTGCCCGGGGCCGTCAGCTTGGCCGCGTCGTTGGCCAAAAGGCGCGACAAGAAGGGGCGGCAATCGGGGCCGGCGAGATCGACCGCGCACATGTGCGAAACATCGAACATGCCGCAATCGTTACGCACCGCATGGTGCTCCTCGATCTGCGAACCGTAATGGACCGGCATGTCCCAGCCGCCGAAGTCCACCATCCGGGCATTGAGCGCGCGATGGGCGGCGTTGAGCACGGTTTTCTTCAGCATATCTATCCTTTGCAGGCTTTATACAAAGCCGATTCTGGAAACGGAAAAGGGGTGAAACGAAAGAAGACTATTATCTCTTGCGTTTCACCCCTCTGTCCTCGATACCTGAGAGATTTGCCCCATCGGTGGGCGCTGTCGACGCCGCTCTCCAGAGTTTGTGGACTTGCGTCCTCTGTTCCGCGGTCCTTTTGCCTGAGCGTTTTCGGGTGAAATTGCGCCTTCGGCGGCAGTCGCCGACTGCCCTCTCCCACGGAACGGCACGCACTATAACGGGGCGGATGGACGCTGGCAACCGTCCGGGAGGATTGTGCGCGCAAGAGGGGTAGGTTGGGGTGAAGCGAACCCCAACATTTGATCCGCCAATGCATCCGAATGTTGGGTATCGCGTTGCTCAGCCCAACCTACGGCTCT
>CAZFHE010000405.1:0-2090 GCA_964518615.1 uncultured Dechloromonas sp.
CGGACTTTTATATCCCAGCACTTGATTTTCCATAAATGACAGGGACGAACCGCACAGTATAATGAATAGCTTAGAGGTTTCTTTGTACTTATCAATGTAGGTTTGCAACAGCGAAGATATACCCCTGTAACTGTATGCCAAGTACGGATACTCATCAATCGCAAGTATAACACGCCTTTTTTGCGCCAAGTTGAATACCGCGTCCAAAGCTTCCTTGTATCCCGGAAAATGCGGAGAGGAGGAAGCGAAGTCTTTTGAAATTGTAAAAATACTATGACTAAAGCTTTCCAGGTTTTCTTTAGAATTTGTTTCCTGCCCGGTAAAATATATCGCTTCCTTGTCTTTGATGAATTCGGTAATTAACGCAGTCTTGCCGACCCGCCTGCGTCCGTACATAATAACACATTGAAACTTGCCGGACTTATAAAGTCTTTCAAGTTCACCAAGTTCACTCTTTCTGCCGATAAACATATTGACACCTCCATTTGCTCTATCGTGATGTACTATATTATAATATAGCAAAATGAATTTGTCAACATTTTTCTTTAATTCATTTTGAAAAAATCCAAAATGGACCTCCCGCGCCGGCATCCGGCCGAGCCTCCCTCAAAATCGTTGACAAGTCCCATTCCTGACCGGAACGAGTGTAACTCGCCGGATCGGCAACTAATATTTTTCCTGACGCCGTGACGCCTCTCAAAACTATGAAATGTCCGGATTTTGTAAAGTGACCGGGATTCATAATTGCAATGACCAGTTTCCCGCTTGACAAAGCATCCACAAGCACCTGTCCGTTCCCGGCACGTCCGGCGTTTTCTACGGTTAGTCCGTAATGTTCTCCGCCCTTGGGTATTAAGCTGTGATAACTGCCGCTACCTACGCATCGGTGCCCGTTCGCCGCGCTCCAGTTGGATACTTCTACGGGATTGACCGTTCTGGATGTCAGTGTTGATACCACTATTGCCAGCGCAGTGGGACCGCATCCCTCTTTCCCGATAGTGCCGGCTCGGCCATACAACGTATCCGCCCACGCTTTATCCAACTGATTGAAATAGACAACCGTTGTAGCTCCATCTGTGAAAGTAACTCCTGCATAATCCGATCCGTAACTGCCGATGTAATCTGAGTCCGCTTCAGAGAGCGCCTGTGGATTGGTCGTAGTGTTATATAACAGCCGTGCCCAGTTCTTATGGTCTTCATCATAACCCTCATCCTCCATAATCTGCTCCGGAGACTTGGTTGTGATGGTAATCGTGACGACGATTTTAGTTCCCTCATCGCCATCACTGACCTCTTCACGCTCAACCTCAACAATCAGGCTGTTCTTGATGAGCTTTTTTATTTCACGCTCATTAAGGTTGTAGACATCTTGTTTTTTCCCAACGCCGTCAATGGAAATGATCCAATAAATATCCATTGGGGTATTGTCATCGTTAATAATGACTTCATCGGCGTCGCCTTTGTTTTCCTCGACAATTTCATCCACAACCTCTTGCCGGTATGTTGAAACTTGGTTATAGCAGGTCTCCATCACCGTGGCGTATTCTTTCCGGTCCTTCAAGTCCTGAGCCGGAACCGTAGCCCATCCGAACAAAACGGAGGGGAGAGCGGAAATTACGATGATCGGTATCATAATCAGAACCACCGCGATTATGAGAGCAAGCTTTATAAGCTGTGGCGCAAATGATTTAGCAGCCGCCACGGCAGCGCCATGTAGGCCGCCGCTTAACGCACCCGCAATTATGTTTTTTATGCCTTTAGCTATCTGCGCTGTGTTTACAGCACGTTGGAATCCGCTTTTGCTCATGTATTACCGCCTCCCTTCTTTTTCCCTTTGTTCGGATCAATCGGTTTGATGTTTCTGTTGTTATTCGCGGTCTTTATCGGAGGAGTGCCTTTTTTGCCCTGTTGTCCACCGGCTTGACCGGGAACAGGAGGTGTGCCGCCTTTAGGGAATTGACCATTTTGAGGCAGGTTTTGCCTGTTATTCAGGTTTTGACCGCGATTGTTTCTTGCGCCACTATTGTTTTTGCCCGGTTGAACAGAACCTCCGGGCATACCAGTATTCTGACCGGATTTATTGACCAACG
>CAZFHE010000406.1:0-10628 GCA_964518615.1 uncultured Dechloromonas sp.
CCGCCAAGCTCGGCACACCAGCGGCATGCTGCATCACCAAACGATGTGCCCGCCTGCGCAGACGAGGCTCCAAGGTCGAAAAATCAATGGCATACTGCTTATTATCAACGTTTTGGGTGAGATGTGTAGATACCTATGCCCTGCTTGCGGGGGAGGGTTAGGGTGGGGGCAACTGCGCGAGAAAGTACACAACCAAATCGAAACCGCTCTAGTTGCCAGGCGGCAGATAGCACAGCGATTGACCGGGGGGCGGCGAATCGGACCACTTGCCGGTGCATAGCTTGTTGCGCAGGACTTCCCGGCAGAAGTAGCCGGACAGCCCGGAGGCGCATTCGCTGGCCGAGCGCTCCTTGAACACCTGATCAATGCTATTGACCGCCGGGGGCGCTGGCGCGTCGGCTTCGGCTTGCGGCTCGGGCGCGGCGGCGGGCTTGGGCGGCGAGCAAAGATCCGGCCAGGCGCGTTTTGCGATATCGCTGGCCTGATTGGCCGAAAGAGGGTGGTCCTTGCGAAGCTTGGCGGCGCCGGCGCGGCATGAGGCGGGTTGCGGCCCGTTTTGCAGGCGCGCGATCAAATCCCGGATCGCCGCTTCATCGAGTTTGACCGCCGGGTCGGCGGCGGCTTGCTCGACAGGGGCCGGCGAGGGCTCGCTTGCCGCTGCCGCGGGCGCATCCTCGGGCGGCGCGGCTTGGGGCTCGGTTGCCGGGATTGGGGGCTCGGCAAGGGAGGCCGCGGGCGAAATCTCGGCGATTTCGCCTGCGGGCTGGCGGAACTGCCAAAGCCCGGCGGCGGCGATTGCCACGACCAGCAGGGCGGCCAGGCCATACCAGCGCTTGATGGATCGGGCGGGGGCGGCAGGCTTCTCTGCCGGTTCCGGGAAATCGCCCGGCGGCGTCTCCGGCGGCTGGACCTCGTCTCCGGCATCCACTGGTAATGATTGCGGCGCGAGGGTTTGTGCGTCGACGCGCGGGCGATCAGGCTCTCCGAGTTCCGCTGGCGTTGTTTCGACAGGGTCGGCAGGCGGCGGTGGAGGAGGCGGAGGCGGGGGCGGGGGCGGTGTTACGGCGCGCGCGGACAGGGGAGCGCCGCATTGGGCGCAGAATTTTGCGCCATCGCGGTTGTTGGCGCCGCATTTTGTGCAGAACATGCGTTTTTCCTTTCTGTTGCGAGCGGGTTCGTCCTTGGCCGCCGAGGGCTTATTTCAGCTTGTGGCCGCAGTTTCCGCAAAATGCGTCATCGCTGCCGACGGCTTGTTCGCAGGCCGGGCAGGCAAGCGGCGTCTCAGCCGAGGCGGGCGTTGCGGTTTCCCCCGAGGCGGGCGTTGTGGCCGCTGCCGCCGCCATTTGTTCGCGGGCTTGCTGGATGCTTTCGCGCGCCTTGTCCTGAGCCGCCCTGAGCTTTTCTTCGATGTCCTGGCTGGAAAGGCCGTCGGCGACGTAGCTGAAAATCAGGCAATAGCCGGCGATGACGAGGAGCATGGGCAGCACCCAGGCCGCGGCGACAAGCAGAAGACCGCCGATGGAGGCCGCGACGACATAGCCGGAAGCTTCGCCCATGGAGAAGATGCTCATGCCGCCCATGCCGCCCGAGTAGCCGATGATGGACAGGGAGAGCCCGCTGGTAAAGGCCATGCCAAGTCCGAGAATGAACAGGATGATGCCGGCGACCACGCCGACGAGCAGGCCCAGCAGCAGGGTTTGAATGACGACGGCCAGCAGTCTCTGGCGGGCGATGGTCACGAGGAGCGCCACGGTTTGCAGGGTTGTCCTGCCATTCCAGATGGCCGGTCCGGAGAGCAGGGCGATGTAGAACAGGGAGAAGAGCGTCATGCCGGTCACGATGATGCAGACGGGAAAGACGACGGTGTAGAGCAGCGCGCCGAGGCCGGGAATCTTGCAGATCAGGAGAAGCAGGGCGACGGCGAGGGTGATGCCGATCACGAGCAGGAAGAGCAGCGCGGCCACGCCAATCAGGCGGGGCAGGGTGGCGATCGCCTTCAACAGGGCATCGCGGATGGCGGGCTGGGGCTTGCCGGTCATTTGCGCATCCAGGATGAAACCGGTGGCCGAGAAGCCGGTGAGGCCAATCAGGAAATTCATCGTGCCAAGCACGAGCCACAGCAATGCCGCCAGGAAAACTTGGCCATTGAAGACGAGACGGGCGCTCAAGTAGGTCAGCAATGCGCCCAAGAGGGCGCAGACCAGCGCCGTCATGGCCAGCGTGGCGAAGGCGCGGCGGTTGGTCAGGGCATCCAGGGCGGACAGGAGTCCCTTGGTTTTTCCCAGTTGTTCGGCAACTGCGTTCATGCGTTTTCCCCTTATTGGTATTTGAGTCTGGAATGACAGCCCCGGGGAAGATAGCAGATTCTTCGGGGCCTTGCCGGATGCCCCGATCGCAGCGCCGCTCGCGGCGCGATTGGCGTCAGGCGCGGCGCGGCAGTTTGTCGGCGGCCTGGTTGACGACCCAGATGTAGCGGGCCAGCGAATGTTCCAGCGCCAGTTCGACCTCGTCGGCCAGGATCACGGTCATGGGTTTTTGTTGCAGCACGCGCAGCGGCCGGTTTTCGGCAAGGCCATAGGCGACCAGTTGTTCGCGTTGCAGCGCGTCGATTTCATTGCCCAGTCCGGCCAGGCGGACTTCCGCGCCGGGGGCGATGAAAGCCAGCGGAAGGCGGGCGTCGTGGGCGGCGTTCATCGGGAATTACCAGAGGGCGCGCAGGATGAGGTTGAAGAGGCCGCCAATAAAGAAGGCGAAGGGGACGATGATGGCGACCATGAGGGCCGCCGTCCGGGCGCCGCGTTCCTTGACCATCATCAGGAGGCTCGCGAAGCAGGGAATGAACAAGGTGATGGTGATCATGCCAACCACCGCCTGGATCGGGTTTAGCGCATCGGCCATGACGAAGAGGCCGGTTGCGCCGAAATCGCGGCGCAAAAAGCCCATCACGAAGGCGGCCGAAGCCTCCTTGGGCAGGCCCAGCCAGCCGGTGACCAGCGGCTCGCCGGCCTCGATGATGGCGGGCAGGGCGCCGATCCGGTCGAGGACGAACATCAGGAGCGTGCCGATCAGGAAGAGGGGGATGACTTCGGCCAGATACCACTTCAAGCGGCCGGCGGTTTTCTTGATGACATTGCCCATGACCGGCGGGCGCATCGGCGGCAATTCGGTGACCAGCGGGATGCGCCGGCCGGGAATCAGCTTCGAGGCGAGAAAGCCGGACAGCATCAGGATGCCGACCATGGCCAGCGCCCAGATCAGCAGCGCCTTGAAGGAGACGCCGCCGAGCATGCCGAGAACGACGCCGAGCTGGGCCGAGCAGGGAATGGCGAGCGCCAGCAGGAAGATGGTGATGAGCCGTTCGCGCGGGCTGTGCAGGATGCGCGTGGTCAAGGTCGCCATGGTCACGCAACCCAGGCCGAGCACCATGGGCAGCACGGCGCGGCCATTCAAGCCGATCATGGCGAACAGCCGGTTGGCGATGACCGACAGGCGCGGCAGGTAGCCGGAATCCTCAAGAATGCCGAAGGCGATGAAAAAGGTGGTGACGATGGGCAGAATCAACGCCAGGGCATAGGTCATGCCCATGGTCCATAGGCCGTACTGGCCGACCAGCAAGTCGCTGAACCAGCCCTCGCCGAACCAGGCTTCGATGAGCGCGGTGATGCCGGGATTGAGGAATTCGTTGAACAGCTTTTCCTCGAACAGCTCGACCAGGGTCGCCGCGCCGAATACGCCGACGAACAGATAGACCGCGTAGAGCACGGCGAGCAGGATAGGGACGCCCCACAGCGGATGCACCACCGCCTGACCGACGCGCTGGGCGAGCAGCGGGCTGCTATGCGCCGTGCGGCGGGCGACGCTGGCGGCCAGCGCGTCGGCGGCGGCGGTGCGCTCGCGGGCGAGCAGCATGGGCAAATCGTCCTCGGCGCGCGCGCGGGCTTCTTCGCGCAGGGCAAAGAGCGCCCTATAGCCATCGCCTGCGCGCTCTTTGAGCCAGTTTTCCACCTCGCTGTCGGCCCCCAGATAGAGAATGGCCAGGCCCCGCGCCGCCAGCGCCGGATGCGGCGCATTTTCCTCGATGGCCGTAGCGAGCGCCGCGATGTCGGTTTCAAAATCCGGGTCGTAGCGCAGCATCGGAGCGGCGATGCTCGCCCGGGCGATGCCGGCGGAAAGTTCGCCAATGCCTTCGCCGCCGGTGGCGACCGTGGCCAGCGCCGGGATCGCCAATTCTTCGGCCAGAGCGTCGATATCGACGGTGACGCCGCGCGCGGTGGCTTCGTCATGCATGTTCAGGGCCAAGACCATCGGCAGGCCGAGATCGGCCAGGAGAGCGGTCAGGGTCAGGGTCCGGCGCAGGTTCTTGGCATCGCCCACCTGAACCAGAGCGCGGCAAGGCTCGTTCAACAGGGCGCGCATGGTCGCCCGCTCGTCGTCGCTGCGCGAGGGCAGGGCGAGCACGCCCGGCGTATCGAGCAGCGCCGCCTCCGGATCGAAGCGGGCGCTGGCGCGGGTTACTTCAACCGTGGTGCCGGGATAGTTGGAAACATTGACATAAGCGCCGGTCAGGCGGTGGAACAACACCGACTTGCCAACATTGGGATGGCCGATGAGCAGGATGGCGTTGGCGGTAGGGGCGGGGGTCACGTCGTTTCCAGGCTTTTCCCGTCTGAAGCCGGGGAAAAAGCAATGATGAGAATTGTTCTCATATTAGTCCGGCCCTGCCGGTCTGTAAACAGGAATTATTCTTGATTATGCAAAGGCAGGCCGCGGCGCGGGGATGAGAAAACTGCCGGTGGCGATGCGCGGCGAATCATCCAGCGCAGCGCTTTCCCTCTCCCGTGTGCGGGAGAGGGTTGCAGGGCATGCGGGCGCATGGCTTGCGAATGCCCGCGCAAACGGGACGCGCTCGAACGCCGCCGTGATGCGATGCCTGCGTTGAAGCCGCTTACGGCCGGCCTTATTCGCCGTGGGATTCCGGCGCGCCATCGCCCAGAATCGCCCGTTGCAATGCGGGCGATACCAGGAGCCGGCTGCCGGCGGGCACCTTCTTCTTGTTCGCATCGGGCAGCGAGACGATGACGCGCGATGCGCGGCTTTGCTGCTCCGCCGTGGGGGTCTTGCCGAAATGGAAGTGCCACTTGTTGAACAGGGCTTGTGTCTTGAATTTTGTCCCGTCTGGCAAATGCACCACGACCTCCTCCGACAGGTTTCTCCAGCCAGGAGGAGGGACGAAATCCGGTTTTAGCATCAAGCCCATGCCGGAGTGCTGGAATCCGTCGGTCACGGTCAGCAATTCGACTCTGTTCACGCGTTTGAACTCCTGAAAAGTGTCGTTACGAGATATCGAAGCAGAGAATCAGGCATCCGATCCGCATTGTTGCAAGGGAGGGTGGGGCTTCCCGTCGCCCCGCCTGACATGGCCTCTACCGCTTGGAATGAGGAAAAACATTTTCCATAAAGCGAGGACATTTGTATACTCTCTAGTGGTGCTTGACAAATTCGACAAATTCTACTAAGCAAATAGAAATAACGCCATGAATTGGGGTTCTTCTCGCAACAGATCGTGTCATTGTTGGTTTTGGAATATTCACTCTGGACGAAATGGGGCGACCGGGGTGTGGCGCAAGGGGATGGGGCGGCCTGGAGGGATTCGATAACCGAAGCAGAAGGCCATTGCCGCCGGATACGGCGGCCTTTAGCGACTCGGCTTCTTGCCGTAGTTAACCCGAAAGGGATGAGCCTTTCCAAGCCAATCGCGCCCCAGGAACCAAGCTCGCCGCTTGTGGTCTTTAAATTAAATTTTTGATGCCGAGACAGATCATGAAACCCAGCCAGCCCGACCCGACGGTTTCCCGCCTTCGTCTGATGAGACTGGAGCCGCGCATGCTGTTCGACGGCGCGGCGATGGCCGAGGCCGTGGATGCGGCGCAGGATGTGGGCGACGCCTCGTCCCGCGAAGCCGCCGAAATTTACGATCCCTCCGCCACGGAGCCCCTGCCTGTCGTGGATGCCCGCGACTCGACCGAGGCGCCTGTTCAGTATTTCGATTTCGATATCGAGGGTTTCGCGCCGGAATTCCTGGATGCCTCCCGGCTCGCTTCCCAGACCATTCTCGATTTCGCGAAATCGGCCACCGACGATGAGTGGTTTGCCCTGTTCAATGGCGGCAAGGAGACGCCTGACGCGGAGTGGCTCGCCCGTCTCAATGATTTGCGCGCAGCGCTGCTCGACGCCAATCTGAGCGTGAGCCTTCTGGCCATCGACTTTGGCGTCATGCCCGACGCCATGGCCGCTTTCACGGCGAACGGGCCGGATGGCGGCATGACTATTTTCGTCAACACCGCGTGGACCCATCTGCTGGATGCGCCGGATCTGACCCGCATGCTGATCGAAGAATATGGTCACGCGATCGACCATGTGCTGAACGATGGCGAGGATACCCCCGGCGAAGAGGGCGAACGCTTTGCCGCGCTGCTTCTCGACTGGTGGCCGGAAGACGCCGCCGCCTGGCAGTACATGCGCACGGTAGACCATTACCGCATCATCGAGCTGGATGGCGTGAGCTATCAGGTCGAGACGGCGACCTTTACCTTCGCCAGCACCTACGAGATGGTCTATGGCATGGTCAATGGCAAGGAGAGCGTGGCCCTCAAGGAAAACAGCTCCATCTGGTTTAACACGACGGACCTGGGCGCATCCTTTATCGACGACACCAATACCGGCAGCGAGTACTTCAGCGGCAACGACATCTCGGCCATCGGGCTCAACATCGGCGGCACGAATTACTACGGCTGGATCAGCCGCGCCATCAAGGCGGAAGGCGTGGTGCGAGGCTTTTACTTCTGGACGGACGCTGATTTCGTTGACCTCGCCTCGGCCCAGGCCGATGGCAATCGGGATGGCGACAACAACCCCTATGACAATCGCGGCTTCATCCTGGTGGTGGACCCGGCGTGGTTCGCTCAGCAATCCGCCATCCAGATCGAGATTGACGGCAAGACCGTCACCGTCGCCAATGTCAAATCCTCGTCCGACCGGGTCGATAGCGCGATCAATCCCGAGGTTGACAAGACCCCCCCGCCGCCCGCCGTCACGGCGCAGCCTGAATCCGCGACGGCCGTCGAGGCGGGGTATGAGGATCCGGGCAGCAACGCGATCGGAAATGTGCTGGATAGGGCAGAGAGCGCGAGAGGCGAGAATCTGACGGTCACCCAGATCAGCCTCCCAAACAACAGCAGCAGCGCCAAGAGCGTCACGGATGGGCCGGGGACGACCCTCGACGGCAAATACGGAAGCCTGACCATCCAAGCCGACGGCAGCTTCGAGTACGTCGTCGACAACGCCAATCCCAGGGTCGATGCCCTGAACGAGGGCGACAGGCTCAACGACGTTTTCACCTACACCGTCAGCGATGGCAAGGGCGGATTTGCCAGCGCCACGCTGACCATCGTGATCGAAGGCCGAAACGATGCGCCAGAGGCCAATCCGGATTACAACACCGCCAAGGTGAGCATTCCGGGTTACACCGGCTATGACGCCACGGGCAATGTGTTGACGAACGACGCCGATGTGGACGACACCACCAGCAAATACGTTGATGGCATGACGGTGACGGGGTCGGCGGATGTTGGCGCGGTGGTGGTGACGAAGGGCGAAAGCACGGTTTCTTTCGAGGGGGGAGCGAACGGCACGGGCCAGGGCGATGTGCTTTATATTCTGGTGAATGGTAGCTGGCACATGCTTCATGGCGCGAATGACGCCCCGGTGACTTCTGTGAACAAAATTACCGGCAACGCGCCTGCGATCGTCGTGAGCATTGAGCCGGCTTACTACTATGCCGACAACACCAAGACCACGAAAATAGCCTTCGATGGCGCGAGCGGCGCCAGCATGGGTTTCATCGCCGCCAATAAAGCCACCACGGAAATCGCGGCATCGAATAGCACGCCCAACAAAACGCTCACCTATACCGCCAGCTCATCCACGGGCCATACGACCCTGATCAATCTCGACCCCGGGAGCGTGAAGGGCGTCATCACCGTGGGCATGACCGTCAGCGGCAACGGCGTTCCCGCCAATGCCCGCGTCACGGAGATCATCTACGATCCCGCCACCGGCCTGCCCGCCAGCATCAAGGTCGACAAGGAGTTCACGTCGTCCGCGCCCGGCGCCTTCACTTTCGAAAAACCCGCCGAATTGGGCCAGGAGATACAGGGCGCTTACGGAACGCTGACGCTGTATGCCGACGGGAGCTATATCTATAAGCCCACCCCCAACAATCCCAATCTGAAATCAGGCCAATCGGTCGTCGAATCCTTCGATTACACGATGCGCGATCATGTCGGCGGCCTTACCAGTAGCAGCACCCTTTACATCACAGTGTATGGCTCGGGCACGGACGATCTGACGGGCGCTTTTGGAAGCGCGAAGGAGTCGGGTTTCAATGAACCGGGATCGAATGCAAGCGGCACGGTGCTCGATAGCGGCAAGCCGTGGAACGCGGTGCTGTCCTTCAGCCGTGACGACGGCGCGACCAAAAACGCTGGCGAAGCCCTGCAGGGCGCGTATGGCGAGTTGACCATCCAGGCGGATGGCGCTTACGTGTACGTCATCGACAACGACAATCCGGCCGTCAATGCGCTGCAAGAGGGCGGCACGCTGACCGAAACCTTCATCTACAAAGTCAGCAAACCGGGCGGAGCAACCTCCGTCTCGCGCCTGACCATCACCATCCAGGGTACGAACGACGCGCCCGTCGCCGTGAATGATGTGGCCGCCGTGGCCAAGGGCGGGGTTCAAACGGCGACCGGGAATGTGCTGGACAACGACAGCGACGTGGATGCGGGCGACCTGCTCAGCGTCAGCCGGGCGGGCGCATCCGCCGATGCGCTGGAGGATGTCGCGGGCAGCCTGACGATAGACGGCGAATGGGGCCGGCTCACCCTTCGCGCCGACGGCAGCTACACCTACGCGCTGCTGAAAAATCCCGGCAGCGGCGTCGTGACGAGCGATGTATTCACTTACGAGGTGAAGGATTCCCAAGGCGCAACCGATACCGCGACCCTCACGATCACCGTGACTGGCGCGAACGTTGCGCCAATCAACCACTTCGGCGGCGAGCCCATCAGCGACGCCGGCCCGACCCGGGTCACGACCTCGGCGGATACGCCCATTGATTTCACCGGCGAGCGCTTGCTGTCGGTCAATGATGCGGACGGCAATCTTTGCGAAATCACGCTGGAAGTCGATTATGGCGCGCTGTCCTTAACCGGCGATCCCGCCGGCGTGAGCGTGACCGGAAGCGGGCAGAGCATCACGCTCAGCGGCTCGCAGGACGCCCTGAACGCCGCCCTGGCCTTGCTGCGCTACACCCCCGGCAGCGGCTTTTACGGCACCGATTTCCTCACCATCAATAGCGCGGACAGCGCGGGCGCCCGCGATAGCGACGGCATCGCCATCGTCATTCCGACGGAAACTGCCGCAATTGTCTACGAATCCGCGCTGAGCACGGGCTCCCAGCCAGATCCGGAGGGCGTGATTTTCGAGGGCATGCTGACCCTGGGGGCCGATCAAACCCTGGCGGCGCAAACCGGCGCGTTTCTGGATGGCGATAACAATGAGATCGGCGCTTGGGAAGTCAATCCGGACGGCAGCTTCAGTGTCACCCTGACCCGCGCCTCCAGCGCTACCAGCAGCCAGTTCAGCTACGTCGTCTTCGACGACTATGGCAACGCCATTCACAACGTCGTCAATGTGAGCATCGTGGACGATAGCCCAACCGCCCATGCCGACACCATGACCGTGCTCAAGGGAGCGACAGAGACAGGCAATGTCCTGAGCAACGACGCAGCCGGCGCGGACGGCCCGGTCACGGTCGTCGGCGTTCGTTCGGCGGGAGGAGACAGCGCCACCGAGATCAGCGGCGGCCTTGGCGTAGGCTCTGCCATCACCGGCCTTTACGGCGCGCTGACGCTCAATGCCGACGGCAGTTACGCCTATGTCGCCAACGACGCCACCGGGGTCGATACCTTCGTCTACACGATAGAAGACAGCGACGGATCGCGCTCCACGACAACCCTGACCATCACGGTCAGCGGCAGCGGCGCCAACGTACCGGCCACCTTCGACGGTGACACCACCGCGAGCGTGACCGAAGACAGCGGCGACTACACCCGGACCGGCACGGTCAATGTGACCGACCCGGACAGCGCCGAGACCCTCGTTCCCCAGAGCGGCGTCGCAGGCAAATACGGTAGCTTCAGCATTGACGCGGACGGTCACTGGACCTACACGGCGGACAACGCCAAGCTACAACCGCTGAGCACCGCCGCTCAAGACACGGACGTCTTTACCATCACCAGTGCGGATGGCACGAGCTTCGACCTCGTCATCACGCTGAACGGCGTCAATGACGCGCCGACGGCGGCGGATGACAGTTTCACCACCGCCTACAACACGTCCCATACGGGCAAGCTGCCGGCCTACACCGAGGTTGATAGCGGGCAGACCGTGACCTACGCCAAAGCCAGCGATCCGGGTCACGGCAGCGTGGTCGTCAACGCGGACGGCCGCTACACCTACACGCCGGACGCGGGTTATACGGGCGGTGACAGCTTCACCTACACCGT